>NZ_JAUSOE010000045.1 GCF_030656255.1 Brevundimonas sp.
CCGGGATTGCCCTTGCAGGCGCCGTCGGTGTGGATGATGACGTGATCAGTGGGACTCATGGTCGCGAAGACCTACAGCCTCCCTTGGCGCGGGGCCATCACTGCGCCTATATGCGGTGAAGATTAGTGACGGGATCGATGATCGGTCCGCGTGAGGAGAACGAGCCATGGGCTCCATGAGCATCTGGCACTGGGCCATCGTCATCGTCGTGATCGCCGTCCTGTTCGGCGGCCGCGGCAAGCTGTCCGGCATCATGGGCGACGCCGCCAAGGGCATCCGCGCCTTCAAGGACGGCCTGAAAGACGACGACAAGAAGGACGGCCCGCACGACGGCGTCAGCTCGCTGCCCCGCACCGATGCGGAAAAGGAAGAGCTGAAGCGCTAGTCGTCGTCTGTAAGGGCTGACGCATGGGCGGGCTCGGCCCCGGTATCGGGGGCTTCGAATTAGTGGTGATCGGTCTGGTGGCCCTGCTTGTGGTGGGGCCAAAGGATCTGCCTGTCCTGATGCGCCGCGTCGGTCAGATGGTGGCCAAGGCGCGCAGCATGGCCAACGAGTTCCGCTCCAGCTTCGACGAGATGGCGCGCCAGTCCGAGCTGGACGACCTGCGCAAGGAGGTCGAGGCGCTGCGGACCGGGCAGGGGGCCATGTATCCCCTGGGCGCCGACGCCGATGCGGCCTTCAAGGACATCAACGCCGGCCTGACCGGGCCGGGCGCGCCTGCCACATTGCCGGCGCCGACCGCTGAAGCGCCGACCATGACGCCCGCCGCCGACGAATGGCCGGACACGGCGCCCCCCGTCGAGCCGACGCCGACGGTTGAGTCGAAGCCGAAGCGCGCAACGGCGAAAACCGCCGCCAGGTCCGCCGTATCGGCAACGGCCGAGGCTAAGCCCAAGCCGCGACCGAAAGCGAAGCCGAAGGCCGCGTCCACGGCCACGAGCGCAGCGACCAAGACGCCCGCCAAGCCCCGGACCCCGCGCAAGAAGGCCGCCGAGCTTTGACTTTCTCCGATCGTGACGAGGCCGAGATCGAGGCGTCGCGTGCGCCCCTGATGGATCACCTGATCGAACTGCGCAGCCGGCTGCTGATCTGCGTGATCGCCTTCGGCCTGGGTTTCATCCTGTGTTTCGCCTTCGCCAATCAGATTCAGATCGCTCTGATCAAACCCTATCAGGCGGCGGCGGCCATTCATGCGGCGGCTCTTGCGTCGGGCGGCCACGCCAATCCGCTGGAGCTGATCGCAACCATGATGGGGCTGAAGCCCTATCCGCCCGGGTCAGCGGCCGTGGTCCAGCTGATCGCCACCGCGCCGCTGGAACAGCTGTTCACCAAGATGAAGATCGCGGCCTTCGGCGCAGCGGTCCTGACCTTCCCGGTCATCGCCTGGCAAATGTACCGGTTCGTCGCGCCGGGCCTGTATCGGAATGAACGCGGCGCCTTCCTGCCGTTCCTGATCGCCGCGCCGGTCATGTTCTGCCTGGGCGGGGCGCTGGTCTATTATGTCATGCTGCCCTTCGTCATGCTGTTCTCGCTGGGGCAGCAGGTGGTCAGCGACGGCATATCCGTGGCCCAGACCACGAAGATTTCCGACTATCTGAGCCTGGTGACCTCGCTGCTGCTGGCCTTCGGCCTGTGTTTCCAGCTGCCGGTCGTCACGACCCTGTTGGGCCTGGCCGGTCTTATCAGTTCCAAGGCCATGGCGGCCGGGCGGCGCTACGCCATCGTCGCCGTGGTGGTGGTCGCCGCCGTAGTCACCCCGCCGGACCCGATCAGCCAGCTGATGCTGGCCGTGCCGCTAGCGATTCTGTACGAGGTCTCGATCTGGTGCGTGCGGCTGATCGAACTGCGCCGCAAGAAAGCGGACGAGGCCGACGGCCTGGCCCCGGCCTGAGTTCAGCCCCGCTTCTTGCCGTCCGTATGATCCACCGGGCAGACTCGTCGCGATCCGGTCTGGCGGAAGGGCGATAGTCTGAGCTTGGATTGATGGTCGTCGGGACCGGGATGGCCCTCGGGGTGCAGGCCTCGATAATAGAGTTTCTGCCACTGGTCGGCCGGCGCCGTGGGCTTGGTCCGTTTGACCCAGTCCTGGAACGCCAGACGTGAGGCCCGCCAGGCGTCGAAGGTCTGCAACATCTCGGGCTGATCCTCCATCGGACGCAGCTCCGGCTTCAGCCGATCCAGCACCCCGCGCGGGGTGGGGAAGAAGAAGCAGAACGGCTCGTTCTCCTCGAACCGGATCCAGACATCGGGGCGGGTGAAGCGCCAGTTCATGGTGAAGGTATAGGGCGACCAGTCCGTCTCGATCACCCCGCCCATGGGGGCGATCCCGTCCTTCATGGCGTTGGGCGGACCGCCGACCCACAGGTTCCAGCCTTCCGAAGTGCGCATGATGCCGTCGACATGGAAGGTCAGGGTGCCGCTGCCGAACAGGGAGACCGGACCCCGCTTCGGGTCCGAGCCGGGGTCCAGCACGATCTCGACGGAGCTGGCGTCCACGCCGCCGTGCCAGCGCGCCTTGAAGCCGCAGGGGCTGAGCATCTCCCAGCCGTGGGCGTTGGCGATGGCGAGGGGCAGGCAGCGATAGGCGAAACTTTCAGGGGTTGCGGTCATCCAGTCGCGCTTGGCCGAGGCCGGGGCGACGCGCGGGGCCCAGCCCTCGCGCACATAGCAGACCAGTTCGGTTTCGGCCGCACGGACCGGCGCGCCCTTGGGACGCGCAGGAACAGAACCCTTGAGACGTTTGATCATTTTCAGCCTGTGCGCCGCCGACATGCCCCTATGGCAGGGGCGCTGTAGGGCTTTTAAGTCAGCCGCATGTCTGGGCCGTGACGGTTACGCCGGGAAAAGAAAAACCCCGGATGGCGGACCATCCGGGGTTCCGTCGTGATCAATCGCGAGGATCGATCAGCAGCTGTAGTACATGTCGAATTCGACCGGGTGCGGGTGCAGTTGCAGGCGCATCACCTCTTCCATCTTCAGCTCGATGTAGCTGTCGATGAAGTCGTCATCCATGACGCCGCCCTTCTTGAGGAAGGCGCGGTCCTTGTCGAGGTTTTCGAGGGCTTCACGCAGCGAGCCGCAAACCTCGGGGATCGAGCCGCGCTCTTCCGGCGGCAGATCGTACAGGTTCTTGTCGGCGGGCGCGCCCGGATCGATACGGTTCTCGATCCCGTCCAGGCCGGCCATCAGCAGGGCGACGAAGGTCAGATAGGGGTTGCCCATCGGGTCGGGGAAGCGGGCTTCCAGACGCTTGGCCTTCGGCGACGAGACGTGCGGGATGCGGATCGAGGCCGAACGGTTGCGGGCCGAATAGGCCAGTTTCACCGGGGCTTCATAGCCGGGGACCAGACGCTTGTAGGAGTTGGTGGTCGAGTTGGCGAAGGCGTTGATGGCCTTGGCGTGCTTGATGATGCCGCCGATGTACCACAGGCATTCCTGCGACAGGCCGGCGTATTTGTCGCCGGCGAACTGGGGCTTGCCGTCCTTCCAGATCGACATGTGGACGTGCATGCCCGAGCCGTTGTCGGCGAACATCGGCTTGGCCATGAAGGTCGCCGACTTGCCATAGGCGGCGGCGACATTGTGGATCACGTACTTATAGAGCTGCAGCCGGTCGGCCATGGTCAGCAGGTCCGAGAATTTCAGACCCAGTTCGTGCTGGGCCGGCGCCACCTCGTGGTGGTGCTTCTCGGGCTGGAGGCCCAGGTCGCGCATGACGCCCAGCATTTCGCCGCGCAGGTCCTGGCCGGAATCGACCGGGTTGACCGGGAAATAGCCGCCCTTGGGCCCAGGGCGGTGGCCCATGTTGCCCTCGGTGTATTCGGCGCCGGTGTTGGCCGGCAGCTCGGTCGAGTCATACGAATAGGAGGTGTTGTGCGGCTGGGTCGACCAGCGCACGTCGTCGAAGATGAAGAACTCGGCTTCCGGGCCGAAATAGACCACGTCGCCCACGCCCGAGGACTGGACATAGGACAGGGCCTTCTTGGCCATCGAACGGCTGTCGCGGTTGTAGGGTTCGCCGGTGTCCGGGTTCAGCACGTCGCAGAACAGGAACATGGTCGTCTGTTGATAGAACGGGTCGATATAGGCCGTGGTCAGGTCCGGCTTCAGCAGCATGTCGGACTCGTTGATGGCCTTCCAGCCGGCGATGGACGAGCCGTCAAACATCGTGCCTTCGTTCAGGAAATCCTCATCGACCAGGTCGATGTCGAAGGTGACGTGCTGCAGCCTGCCGCGCGTGTCGGTGAAGCGAACGTCGACGTATTTGACGTCCTTCTCCTTGATCTCCTTGAGGATCTTGCTGGCGCTCATTCTCGGAAGTCCTGTTTCTTGGTCGTTGGGGAGGAACCGGTCGATCCACGCCGGAGCGCCGACCGCCGGGGCGGGGTACGCGAACTCAGACGGCCTGGGCCCCGGTCTCGCCGGTGCGGATTCGGATCACCTCGGCGACGTCGGACACGAAAATCTTGCCGTCGCCGATCTTGCCCGTGCGGGCCGAGGTCTGAATGGCCTCGACGACCGCAGGCGCGAGATCGTCGGCGACGACCACCTCGATCTTGATCTTGGGCAGGAAGTCGATGACGTATTCGGCGCCGCGATACAGCTCCGAATGACCTTTCTGGCGGCCATATCCCTTGGCCTCCAACACAGTCATGCCTTGCACGCCGACGTCCTGGAGCGCCTCTTTGACGTCATCCAGCTTGAAAGGCTTGATGATGGCTTCAATCTTCTTCATGGCGACCCCTGAGCGGCGTGCGGAATGCAGCGGCGCTCGGGCGGGAATGGGACACATCAAGGCCGTTCAAAGCAAGCGGTTTTCGCAGAAAAGTCACGGATATTCGGAGCCCGGATGATAGAAACCAATGACCCCGCAATCTGGCGCAATTTTCTTCCGTGGCCGGGCGCAGAAACGCACAAGCATGCGCGGGGGCGTCTTGGTGTCGTCTCCGGCCGAGCGCACCAGACCGGGGCGGCGCGGCTGGCGGCGCGCGCCGGATTGCGGATCGGGGCCGGGGTGGTGCGTATCTTCTGCCCGCCCGATGCGGTCGCTGTGATCGCTCCGGCGATCGAGGCCATCATGCTGACGCCCTTCGCCTCGGCCGACGCCCTGGCGCGCGAGGTCGAGGAGATGGATGCGGTCGTGGTGGGCCCGGCGGCCGGTCTCGACGAGACGACCGTAGCCAATATCCAGGCCTTGGCGTCCAGCGGCGCCGCCCTGGTGATCGACGCCGACGGCCTGTCGGTGTTCAAGGGGCGCGCTGCGGAACTGTTCGCCGTGCTGGACCGCGATGATGTGCTGACCCCGCACGAGGGCGAGTTCGAGCGGCTGTTCCCGGGTCTTCTTCACAAGGGCCGAACGGCGGCCGCCGCCGAAGCCGCTGCGCGCGCCCAGGCCGTCGTCGTCCTGAAAGGCGCCGAGACCGTCATCGCCGCGCCGGACGGTCGTCTCCGTATCAATCGCAACGGATCGCCTTGGCTGGCCACGGCGGGAACCGGCGACGTCCTGTCCGGGATGATCGGCGGCCTGGTCGCCCAGCGTATGGACAGTTTCGACGCCGCCTGCGCCGCCGTCTGGATCCACGCCGACGCCGCCGACCGTTTCGGACCCGGCCTGATCGCGGAGGACCTGAGCGAGGCGGCGCCCGCCACGTTGAGGGCGTTGTGGACGGCGGACCGCCAGGGGTGAGGGCGTCGCGGATGTCGTGCCTCTGACGAACTCCGAAAACCGCTGCGATCCCATTGCGGAACGCGCATTTGGAGTGCGCTCGGCTGCCGGGCACGGATTGAGGATTGTTTCAAAACGGGACTATCGAAGGACGCTTGTAGCGCCTATTGCAGACGCCTGAGACGAAAAGGGTCTGTATTACATATGAGTTTTGGCTCGGGCGCAGCGCTACGGCCCGGTCATGAAGCCTTCGTGGCGTCGTCGAAGGTCGGACTGGGCACGGTTTTGCTTCTGGCATCTGTGCAGTTCGCGGCTTTTGTCGATCGCGCTGTGCCGTCTGTCGTCGCCGGGGCGCTGAAGGGCGAGTTCGGCCTGACGGACCGTCAGATCGGAGCTCTGCAGGGACCGGCCTTCGCCCTGACCTATGCGGCGGTCATGCTGGCGGCAGGACACTGGGGGCGGCGGATCGAGCCCTTCCGGCTGATGGCTCTTTGCGTCGCCGTCTGGACGGTCGGGGGCGTCGCCTTCGCCCTGGCCTCGAGTTACGAAGTGCTGATGGCTGCGCGGATGGTGTTGGGGGTGGGCCAGGCCGCCTTTGCGCCTACCGCGCTTATGATCCTTGGGTCGTCCAGCGTCGTCATGGGGCGGGCGCGCGCCGTCTCCATGTTTACAAGCGGCTCGGCCGTTGGACGAAGCGGCAGCTTCTTTCTGGTCGGCGCAATTCTTCTGTTGGTCGCAGGGCAGACCGTGGCGGGTCTTTCGCCCTGGCGGTCAGCCTCTCTGATTCCGGTTCTGCTCAACATCGGTCTGATCATCGGCCTTCTCTGGAAGGCGCGCGGGCGTCGGATGATTTCGGCGGAGCCGACGCTGGGCCTGCGCACGGCCGTCAGCTGGCTCGGCGGCGACGGGCGGGCGGTGTTCGGGCTGATGGGGGCAAGCGCCGGATGTGTGCTGTCGATCCAGGCGACGGGCGCCTGGATGCCGTCCATCTTGGCGCGCGCCCATGAGCTCAGCAGTGGTCACGCCGGGATCGCGATCGGCGTCGTGGTGCTGGTCGCGGCCCCTGCAGGGCATTTGACGGCCGGGTGGCTGTTGGGGCTCGAACGCATGAAGGCTCGGGGTCCGGCCCCGGTCATGGCGGGCGCCTTGGCCGTTTCAGTGCTCGCCGCCTTGGGATTGATGGCCACGACATGGCTGCCGATGACGCTTGCATGCCTGAGTCTGCTCGTCGCCAGCAGCGGTATGGCGGGCGCCTCCGCGCTGATCGGATTGCAGCCGCTGACGCCTGATCCGATTCGCGGCGGGGTGAACGCCATCTTTCTGGCCACCGTGTCCGTCGTTGGCGTCGGGCTTGGGCCCTGGGTCACCGGCATGGTCAGCGACCGGAGTGTCGATACGCAGTTTGGTCTCGCAACCAGCCTGGCGTGTGTCGTCATGGTTGTAGCCGCGGTCGTGATTCCCCTCGTGCTTTGGCAAGGCCGGCGCTGGATTTCAGGTCCAAAAACCCTGCGTTTAGGGGGTGGAGCCCCTTTGCGTATCGGCGTCGTCTAATTCCCCAATCAGGCGAAATATATAAAATCGCTCAGGAAACTTATACCGTCCACAGCGATATACCCAAATTGGGCGACGTTTAATGTTTTCTTAACTGCAACAGTCCGGTCAGCGAGACGCCCGAACCCAGGGCGCCGCGGGGGGACGGGCATTGCACGCTATCCAGCACGCGAATGTCGGCGGTGAGCCGACGTGGATGCGCCGCCGTGCGCGAAACCCAGCCGGTTGCGCCGCCCTGGGTCTGGCGATCCTCGCCGTCCTTGCATCTGCGGCGCCTGCCGCCGCGCAGGACGCCGGCGTCGACATCACCGTCTCAGCCGTCATTCCAGGTCGGTGTGGTTTCAGCCGGATTGCGCCGACGCCTCTGCGAGGCGTCACCCCGGATCTGGAGACGGCCCAGACCTTCAGCGTCTCTCTGCCGCTTGATTGCAACACGCCTTTCGCCGTCGGCGTTCGCGGCGAAAAGGGCCGTTTGGTCAACACCACCGGCGCACCGGACGGATCGGGATACGCCTTCGACAAGACCTATGGCGTACGGCTGACGCTGGAGACCAGCGAGGGCGACGTACGCAGCGGGCGCTGCCTGTCCGACCAGATCGTGGCCGGCGGAAACTGCGATTTCGCGTCGGATCAGCCGGGCAGGGGCCTGGGCTCTGGATCAGGCATAGCGGCACCGGGCGGCGTGACCTTGACCATCGACTGGCCGGACCAGTCCACGCTGAACCAGCGGCTCGCCGCTGGCGATTACAGCGACACCATTACTCTGGTCGTCGGAGCGCGTGCCTGATGCGCGCGCCCTCAACCGGATCGGCGCTCAGCGCCTTATCGAATTCGTCGACCGCATTTTGCGGGCGACGGAGCCTTCGACGGGCCTTCCGCCCGCTCGAAAACACGCCGGGCTTCTCCGGCGCTCAATCCAAGACGGAGACTAACCCTATGAAGCGTATCGTTTTCGCGGCCTCGGCCGCTGCTCTCGCCCTGACCGCCGGCGCCGCCTCGGCTCAAGACAGCCAATCCGTCGCGATCAACGCCTCGGTCGCCGCCAAGTGCGGCGTCTCGGCTCAAGCCACCACCGTGACCCTGGCCGGCGATCTGACCGACTCGGAAGCCAAGGTCCGCAGCGGCGTGACGACTGAAATCGCAGACGCCCTGAACGGCGCCCGCATCATCGCCTTCTGCAACGGCGTGAACAACTCGGTCACCGTCGACCGCGCCGTTCTGGCCCGCACCGGCGCCACCGGCAACGGCCTGACCGAGGGCGGCTTCGCCCAGTTCATCCGTTACAATCTGGACACCACGATCAACGGCCTGGCCCTGGACACCACCAGCACCGCCGGCGCCTCGAACGTGGCCCAGCGCTTCGGCGGCCACGTCAGCCTGAGCGACAGCAACACGCACGTTCGTTTCGCCCAAGCGGCTTCGAACGGCGGCGCTGTGGCGACTTCGGGCGGTTCGAGCGACATCGCGACCAACTGGGGTTCCAACACCGACCGTAGGCTGGCCGCCGGCTCCTACACGGGCTCGGTCAATGTGACCGTCGCTCCGGGCGCCTAAGCTGCAAAAAACGCCGACGTTCAACCGAACGTCGGCGTCCGTCGGACCGGTCCCCCCGCACAGGGCCGGTCCGACCCCCTTTCGATCCACCAGGTAGTTTCCCATGATGCCCGCCGCCGCCCGACGTCTTGTCGGAGTCTTTCTAACTGCTGCGGCCTTGCTGGCCTCGGGCATTCCCGCCACGGCGCTGAATGTTCAGCCGGTGATCATCGATCTTCTGTCTTCTGGCCGGCGCACCTCGACGGTGCTGACGCTCCAGAACACTTTTTCCACGACAGTGCCTGTCGAACTGACCGCCCGCCGGTTGGAGGTCGTCGATGGAGAGTTGCGCGAAACCGATGTCGAGGCCGAAGACCTTCTGGTCTTCCCGGCCCAGGCCACAGTCGAGCCGGGCCAGTCCCAGGCGTTCCGGGTCCAGTGGGTCGGCGATCCCGAGATTCAGGCCAGCCAGCATTTCTTCGTCACAGTCGCCCAACTGCCCGTGGTTTTGCCGGAAAACCAGAACGCAATTCAGGTGCTGTATAATTTCAAGGTTCTGGTCAGTGTCGGCGCGCCGGGAGCCATGTCCGCCCTTGCGGTCCAATCGGTGGCCATCGAGACGGGCGAGGACGGCGTCGGCCGTCCCGTGCTCACGGTCAGCAACTCCGGCAACACCTATGGCTATGTCGGCAAGAACCGCCTGACCCTGGTGCAGCGTGCGCCGAACGGCGACGAGATTCTGCGCGAATCCTGGGAGCCCGAGCAGCTTCAGCAGTTGATGGGCCTGGGCCTGGTGCCTTCTGGCGCCACGCGCCGGCTGCCGATCAATATTCGCCTGCCGCAACCCAATGGTGCGGTGACGGTCGAATTGACGCCGGTTCAGGACCGGTGATCGAGTGATCGACGCTCAACCGCCTTCCTATTATTCAACCGCCTCCGAGGCGGCGTTCGAGGTGATACAGACCGCGCCTCCGTCGCCGTCGCTGAACCCTTCCGGCCGGGACGTCTATCTGGGTGGACCACTGAAGGACGGCCCATTCATCCTGGGCGAGATTTCCTACCTGCTGACCGCCGACGCGCGCATCCTGGTGGATGTCGATCCGCTTCTGGACCTGCTCCAGCCCGTGCTTTCGCCGGCGTCCTGGCAGGCGCTGGCCAGCGCCCTGGCCGGTCGGGAGCGGGTCTCGACCGTCGAACTGACGGACCTCGGCTTTCCGATCGCCTATGATCCGGCCACCTTTGGCCTGACGCTGTCGATCAGCCCCGATGTCCGGCCGAGAACCAGCCTGAGCATTTCCGGGGGACGTGAACAGTTTCGCGGCCCCGTGGCCAAGCCCGCGAACCTTTCGGCCTATGTGACCACCTATCTGACGACCGACTATGTGCATGTGGGTGAAGACTCCGGTTTCGGCACGCCTAGCCTGCTGATCGACAGCGCGGTCCGCTTCCGGGGCGTCGTCCTCGAGAACGAAGCGACCCTGGAAGATGAGTTCATCCGCGAGGGCACGCGGCTGGTCTACGACGACGTCGCACGCACCGCACGCTGGACCGCCGGCGATCTGAGACCCCAGGCGCGGGGCTTTTCGGGGGCCAGCCCCATCGCGGGTCTTTCGCTGGAGCGGGTCTACGCCGATCTTGATCCTCAGCGGAACATTCAGCCGCGCGGCCAACGATCCTTCACCCTTGTGCGCCCTTCGACGGTCGAGGTGTTCATAAACGGCCGTTCGGTTCAGCAGACGCGGTTGAACCCCGGATCCTATGATGTCAGCGACTTCCCCTTCGCCCAAGGCGGGAATGACGTCCGACTGGTGATCCGCGACGATGCGGGCATCGAAAGCGTGTTCTCATTCTCCATCTTCTTCGATCGAAGCCTGCTTGCGGCCGGCCTGACGGAGTTCGGCTTCTACGCGGGCACACGGACCGACTTCGATCAGGACGGCCGGGAATATTCGGGCGACGCTGCCGGGTCGGGCTTCTATCGGCGCGGCCTGACCGATGATCTGACGGCGGGCGCGAACTTCCAGGCCAGTGCGCGTGGCGGCGTCTTGGGCGGTGAAATCGTCTGGGCGGCGCCGCTCGGCACGATCGGCATGGATCTGGCTGGATCGTCCATCACCGATATCGGCGAAGGCTATGCGCTGAACCTCAGCTTCGAACGCGTTTTCGGCGCTGACCGCAGCAGCGCCCGTTCTGTCAACGCCACCTTCCAGACGGTTAGTGAATCCTTCGCCACGCCGGGCGTCGATGTGGCGGACAATCCGTTCGCCTATGAGGCCGGCGTCACCTATTCGCAGTCGATCGGCACGACCCAGTATGTGTCGGCGGACGTCTTCTATTCCGTCGGGCGTGGCGCACGAGAAGATCAGGCGTCGGCCCGCGCGAGCTACGGCTGGCGCGCGAGCGGGCGGCTGCTGTTCAACGCCGAAGCGAATTTCGAAAAGCGTCAGGACCGTACCGAAACCGGCATCCGGTTCGGCCTCACCTATCGTATGGGCTCCTACGCCAGCGCGACGGCCGAGGTGGACAGTCGCCGCAATCGAGCGCGTGTCGGATACCAGACTTCACGCGGACGGGGCGTCGGCTCGTGGAGTGCGGCGGCCAACCTGGACACGTCCGAAGAAGCGGCCGGCGTCAACGGGTCGTTCACCGCCCTGCTGAACCGGGCCGAAATCGGCGGGTCCCATCTGACGTCGTTCGACGCCGACAGCGGCGAAATCTCGGATCAGCGGACTTCGTTCCGGGCCGGGGGCGCGCTGGTCTATGCGGACGGCAAGGTGGCCGTGTCGCGTCCGATCTACGACAGCTTCGCCCTGTTCGCCCCTCACGCCAGCCTGAACGACTCACAGGTCTATGTGGAGCCCCGTGAGGGCAATTACACCGCCCGGTCCGGCCTGCTGGGCGGGGCGGTGACGCCCGAACTCAGCGCCTATTCGCCGCGCACGGTGACGTTCGACGTGCCGGATGCGCCCACCGGCTACGACATCGGCGCCGGCTCGGTGCAACTGCTGCCGCCGTATCGTTCCGGCTATCTGATCACCGTCGGTTCTGACTATTCGGTCTCGGCCACCGGCCAGCTTGTCCAGGCGGACGGCGCGCCGCTCAAGCTGCTGGTCGGCACGGCCTATGAGATGGCCCGGCCTGATCAACCCGGCGTGCGCATGTTCACGAACAACTCAGGCCGCTTCGCCGTTCAAGGCCTTCGTCCGGGCCGCTGGCGGATCGAGGCCGGGGTTGACGGCGCGCAGACCTATATGATCGTCATACCCGCTGGCGCGGACGGCCTGGTCCGTCTGGGCGTCATCACACCGGAGCCCCGCCCATGAAGATCGCCTTGCCGACCGGTCTCGCCGCGCTCGCCCTGATGCTCGTTCCCGCCGCCGCACAGGCCGGATGCGCCGGGTTCGAGTCGCAGGGAACGGGGTTGTCCGTTCGTTACGATCCGTTTTCGGGCGCGCCGATCAATCATGCATTCAACATGCGGGTCAGCCGAACCGATTCCTCCGTGACGGCTGTCCGCTTCATCCTGGTCGATCCTGATCCCCGGGGCGGCCGCTCGCAGTTCGGGGCCGGCGGGCCGCAGGGTTACGATGTCGAATGGGCGCGTGATGCTTCAAGGCCGGTGTTCTTCAGCGGCGCAGAACAGCCCAATGCGACCAATGGCGCCGTCGTCAGCTTCAAGTCCGGACCCGCGGGCGACGTCGTCAACGAGAGTTTCCGGCTGCTGGTCCCGGCCGGACGGTCTGTCGGATCGGGAGACTATTACGAACCGCTTGAGGTCCGTTACGTCTGCTACTCGGGCGAGGAGCGGCTCGACGCGGCGGAGATCCAGCAGGGCGGCCGGGTCGCGCTGGATCTGGAAACGCCGGACATGATTTCGGCCTATATCGGATCCGCAGGCATGCGACGGGGCGAGATCGACCTGGGCGTCCTGGATCCCAATCAGTCCTCCAGCGGAACCGTGGTCGTGACCGCGCAATCAACCTCGCCCTACGAGTTGAGCGTGTCGTCGAAATGGGGCGTGCTGCGTCGCGGCGAAGCGGACACCGCCAGCCTGCGGTATTCGATGCGCCTGGGGGGAATCCCGGTCGAGGCCGGGTCGGCTCTGGTGTGCGACCGCACGCCGGCGCCTTCGGGTCGCAGCCATCCGCTCCAGGTCACGGTCAGCGGCGACGACGTTTCGACCCAGCCCGCCGGCGCCTACAGCGACGTGGTCACCCTGACGTTTTCTCCGCGGCTCGGGTTGTCGCCCGGCGCCGGGTGTTCGATCTAGAAGATCATGCCCTTGGCTTCGGCCCGCAGGCTCAGGCTCATGGCGTCCTGAGGCGACGACAGGATGATCCCTAGATCACGCTGGCGGAACGCCGGGTGGTTGCTGTCGATGATCACGGTCTGGGTGGCCGTCGAAGAGAGCGGCACGCGCTGGCCGTCGATCACGGCGAAGGCGTCGACCAGACCGGCGGGATGGTTGAGGATCAGGCGATAACCCTCGACGTTGTTGCAGAGTTCGGTCATCCGTCCCAGGCCGGTCTCGCCGGTTTCGAAGGCGGGGATCACGGCTGCGCCGACCTCGACCCGGCAGATGGTTCGAGCTGTCGCTCGAATGCCGATCGAAACGCCGGCGGCGAGGGCAGGGGCGACGCCCAGCAGGGAGATCGCCACTGCGAGCGTGGCCGTTTTCAGAATGTCAGAGCGCGAAACCATCAGGCGTCCCTCCAGGAGCGAGGCTTCACATTTATCCGCTCCGCCTGAAAGTCACTTTAACCGGCGTGGTCAACGGCTGTTTACCGTACCTCGACCATCCAGGACGCCCATCGCCGTTTGATCGTCTCCAGGCGACGCGCCGGATCGTCGACCATCTGACGGTAGGCTGAAGGGGTCATGCCGAAGCGGGCGCGGAAGCGGTTGCGCATGTCCGCTTCGTTGCGGAAGGCGTAGTGCACCGCCAGTTCGTCGAGCGGCGTGGCGTCGTCAGAGCGATCCAGTCGGGTGCGAACCGCCGCCAGTCGACGGCTTTGAATGAAACTGTCCACGCCGCCGTGCGGGGCGAGCAGACGGTAAAGCGTGGCCCTGGAAACGCCGGTCTCCTGGGCGATGACGCTCGCATTGAGACTAGGGTCGCCGAGACCTTGTTCGATGATCCTCTGTATGGCCTCGCGGCGATCAAACTCCATCCGCCGTTTCAGCGCTGTCGCGCCGCCGCCTGTCGGGCCGACCGCAAGACCCAGCAGGTCCACAAAGGTCCGGGAAACCGTGGGAAGCGCATCATGCTCAAGCGCGCCGGCGCGACGAGACAATGAAAGAAGATAATCCCCCAGCAGACCGGCCTGATCGGGGTCGAACACCCGGCCATGCAGGCCGTTGGCGGCGCCGGCCGCCGCCTCGATCAGATCACGCGCCACGCTGACCGTGATGAGACGTCCATCCGGGATCGTGGTTCGGGTCTGTCGGCGAAGGTCCTGAAGCACCAGGTCGCCGGGTCGGGCTTCATCGAAACCGCTGGCCTCGCTGCCGATGAGAACGCCCTCGACCACCAGATGAGCGACGAAATGGGAAAAGCCGTTAAGACCGACGCGCTGGGCCGGTCGCGCGTGTCCGACGCCCGTTAGCCGACGATCAAACAGGATGATGCGGTCCAGGCGGTGGGCGGTGACCTGCGCAGACACAGGCTGTCCATTTGAGACCACGTCCGCGCCGCTGTCATAAAGGTCGCGATAGGCTTCGGCGGCTTCGGGCGGCGTCAGGCCTTGCGTCGAAAAGCTGAAGCTTTCGATCATGATCCGGCGTCGGCCCGTCGAGGGCTCCGCTCGCGACGCACTAAAAAGGGTCTTAGTCGTTCTACAGAACGGAAGGAAAGCGGGGAGATGAATCCCTGTATGGTACGCGGCACTGAATATCCTGATCTCGGCAGTTTGAGAGTACAGGATTCGCGCCGTCTTCATAAGACGAAGCGAATCCGATCCTTCAGTCTCAATCGTGAGATCAACGGCGCAATACCCACACTTGGGGACGGGGCGTGCTTATAGCCAAGCCAGACCGTTAATCTCTGGTAAACCATGTCGCCCCCGATGACTTCTGGGCTCGTTGTGCTGGCAGGCGCAACTGAACGGGAGGATGAGGCTCCGTCTCTTCATCTGTCCCGTTGGTTCGCAAACCACGCCATCGCCTGCCTCTTCCTTTCCGCACAGACGCTGGCAGTGCTGGACGCAAATGCTGCGGCGATCCGCCTGGTCGATGCGTCCGACGAGCTCGCGCTCAGCGGCGGCAAGCTGGTCGTCCGGGGCAAGACGGCGGCTGAACAGTTCCGCCGTTTCGTTTGCGCCCTCGACGGCGCCCCCAAGATCCATATGGTCGGCGATCACCACAAGCCGCTTCTCATGCGCGTGGAAAGGGTCGATGAGACCGATGTGATCGCTGTTCAACTTTTTCCGATCACCCAGGATCAGGATCAAGGCCTGTGGGCGAACATGGGCGTGATCTTCGGCCTGACGCCGGCGGAAGATCGTCTGATCAAGCTTCTGATCGGCGGGGCCAACATCAAGACCCTGTCCGAAGATCTCGGCATCAGCGTCGAGACGGCGCGCACGCACGTCCGGCGTTCCTATTTGAAGATCGGGGTGAGCAATCGCGAGCAACTGTTCGCCGCCGTCGCTCCCTACCGTCTGAAAGGCTGACATAAAGGATATTCGGAGAGCGTTGCGCCGAAAACGGCGATTGCTCGTCGCGCGCGATTGACCGCTGAGCCCGGCCCGTCGAGGCTACGAGACATTGCTGATAGCGGTACTGACCTGTACGCTATTGATAAGGGCTTGGCCGAGACGTATGTTCGTATTCCGGATATGCCGGAACCTTGTCATATAACGGCCGTTCCCAGCTGTCAGACCTACGGCGCGGAACATAAAAGGATGTCCCCCATGACTTCATCATTGTCGCCCTACACGGCGTTCGACGGGCAGTTTATCGACGGCGTCTGGCGCAAGGGGCGATCCGGCAAGGTCAGGGCCGACGAGAATCCCTACAACGGCGAGGTGGTGGCCGAGATCGCGCTGGCGGATATGCAAGATCTCGCCGACGCCTACGCCGCCGCCCAACGGGCGCAGAAGATCTGGAGCAAGGCGCTGCACAACGAACGCAGCGAACTGTTTCACCGGGTGCTGAAGATCATTGATGCGCGCAAGGACGAGATCATCGACTGGATCGTGCGCGAGACCGGCAGCACCCTGCTCAAGGCGAATATCGAATGGGGATCGGTCCGCGGCGGCGTGCTTGAGGCGATCAACCTGCCGTCGCGGGTTCAGGGGCGGATCATGCCGATCGACGTGCCCGGCAAACAGAGCTTCGTCTTCCGTGAGCCCCTGGGCGTCATCGGGGTTATCAGCCCCTGGAACTTCCCCTTCCACCTTTCCCACCGCTCGGTGGCCCCGGCGCTGGCCATGGGCAACGCCGTGGTTCTTAAACCGGCGGAAGACACGCCGATCACGGGCGGCTTGCTGATCGCCAAAATTTACGAGGAAGCGGGCCTGGCGCCTGGCCTGCTAAATGTCGTCGTCGGAGATACGAGCGACATCGGTGATGGGTTCACGCTCAACCCCATCCCCAAACTCATCTCGTTCACCGGCTCTACACGCGTCGGTCAACGCATTGCGGAACTTGCCGCTACGGGCGTTCGCCTGAAACATGTCGGCCTGGAACTGGGCGGCAACGCGCCCTTCGTGGTGCTGGACGATGCGGATCTCGACCAGGCTGTTCGCGCAGCGGTCTTCGCCCGTTTCCTGCACGGCGGCCAGATCTGCATGAGCACCAACCGCATCATTGTCGACGCCAGTCTTTATGATGAGTTCGTGGAGCGTTTCGTCGCCCGCGTGCGTGGATTGAAGGTCGGAGATCCGGCCGACCCGTCGACCCACATCGGTCCGCTGACCACGGCCAAACAGACCGCGGCGGCCTGGCGTAGCATTGAAATGGCGAGAGAAGCCGGCTTCACACAGCGACTTGGTGGAGAAGGGGAAGGGCAGATCGTCCCGCCGCACGTCTTTGTCGACGTGCCCAATGACAGCGCCTTCGCCCAGTTGGAACAGTTCGCCCCGATCGCGCCTATCATCAAAGCATCAGACGAGGCAGAGGCGCTCGCATTCGCCAACGCTGTGGACTTCGGTCTGTCCAGCGCTGTCTTCACCCAGGATACGGCGCGGGGGCTGCGGTTCGCCCGTCAGGTCGAGGCCGGCATGACGCACGTGAACGACATCTCGATCCAGGACAGCCCCTACAACATGTTCGGCGGCGAGAAGAACAGCGGAATCGGCCGTTTCAACGGCGACTGGATCATTGAGGAACTGACCACGGATCATTGGATCACGGTCCAGGATACGCCTCGGGAATATCCTTTCTAAACAGTCGGTTTTCCGGCAGGCGGTGGCGGAAGGGCTCGGATCATATCCGAGCCCTTTTCATTGTCGGATGCGCAATAAATACCAATTTTCCGGATATGACGGAAAAACGCTTGACGGAGCATCGCTTCGAGTCCGATGCTTGCTCAAGTTCAACGAGGCGGCGGTCCACGCTTCCCGGCATCTGGAGAGGAATCCCATGAGTTCGACGACTGGACGCGCCCTTGCGGCGTGCATGATGACGGCTGGCCTGAGCCTATCGGCTTACAGCGCCAATGCTCAGACCCTGCCTGCTTCCGAGATCCCGGCGCTCGTCGCGCCTCCCAATGGGATCAATCTCGGCAGCACCAGCTTCTACGACGGCTTCTCGACGTTGAAGCCCGGCCTGACCGGCCTGGCCTATCTGCGTTATGAGGCGAACGACGCCATAACCAACGTCAAAGGGGACGACGACCCCGCCTTTGAAGATCCCCAAGTCGATGTGACAACGCTCATCGCCCAGGTGTCTTACGTCTCTCGGTTAAAAGTGGCCGGTGGCGCGCTCGGCTTCGACGTGCTCATGCCTTTTACCAACATAGACGCCGAGTTCGGGGCCGCAGGGCGACAACTCGTCGATAACGGCCTGGGTCTCGGCGACCTGACCTTCGGGCCCTTCATCCAGTTCGCGCCCATGATCCGTCAGGGGCGACCGGTGGCTTCTGCGCGCATCGCCCTGGATGTCATCGCGCCGACGGGCGATGTCGATGAAAGCCGCGACCTGAACCAGGGTTCCGGCGCCTGGTCGATCAATCCCTATGTGGCCTGGACCTTGCTGCCGGCGCCGGGCTGGGAAGTGTCCGGTCGGACGCAGTACCTCTACTCCTTCGAAACCGACAAGATTTCGAACCCGCCCACCATTCCTGGATTCACCTTCGAGGACGGACAGGGGGGACAGCTGATCTGGTCCAGCTTCACGGTCTCCAAGGAGGTGTCGCGCGGCGTGTCGGTCGGGCTGAACGGCTACGCCCTGCAGCAAATCACCGAGGACCGGATCAACGGTATCGACATCCCCGACACCAAGCGCCAGGCGCTCTACGTCGGCCCCGGGCTGCATTTCGACCGGCTGCCGACCGGGATCCTCAATCTGAACCTCTACCTCCCGGTGCATGTCGAGAACATGACGTCGGGCCCTCGTCTGAACGCCCAGTTCATTCGCCCCTTCTGACCCTTCGCCGGAGCTCTAGCCATGCATTCCGCCGCCTATATGCCGGATGATGTGAACGGGGGATCATCCCTTTCCCGTCGCGCCCCCGGCGTCCTTCTCGCCCTTCTGGCCTGTCTGCCGATCGCCGGCACCTTGCTGGTCGCCCAGATCCTTCCCCAGATGGAGGCCGCCTTTCCGCAGACGCCGAATGTCCGTCTGCTGGTTTCACTGGCCCTGACCGTGCCCGCGCTGGCGATCGCCCTTTCGTCTTGGATCGCCGGCTGGCTGGCGGACCGGGTAGGGCGTCGTCGCCTGCTTGTGGGCGCCCTGGTCGCCTACGCCATCCTGGGCCTGACGCCGTTGGTTCTGAACGATCTCGGCCACATCATTCTCGCCCGCGCGGGCATGGGGGTGGCGGAAGGCTTCATCATGACCTGCTCGACCGCTCTGATCGGAGACCTTTACACCGGACGCGTACGAGAAGGTCTCTTGTCGCTTCAGACCGCCATCGCCTCGATCGCGGCCGTAATCTTCGCGGTTGTCGGGGGGCTGCTGGGCGAGACGGGCTGGCGCACGCCTTTCGCTGTCTATGGCATCGCCCTGATCTTCCTGCCGCTCGTGATCCTGATGGTTCCGGCGGGGCAGGCGGCGGCTCGGCAAGCGCAGACGGCGATCGCCAAGACGCGCTTCCCGGTCACCGCTCTTTCTCTGATCTGTCTGTCGACCCTGTTGTTCTCATTCGGCTTCTACGTCGCGCAGATTCAACTGCCCTACCTGGTCAACGGCGTGGGCGTGACCTCGCCCGGCGCAGTGGGGGCGACCTCGGCGATCGCCAATACGGCGGTGGTGCTCGGCACCCTGACCTTCGTGGGGCTGCGGCGACTGCCGCTCGCCGTTGTGGGCGCGCTTTGCTTCGTCTGCCTCGCCGCGGGCTTGGGTCTGGCGGCCGCAGCCCGGTCTTATCCGTTGTTGTGCGTGGGCCTAGCCCTGGCCAGCTTCGGCGGCGGCATCGGGCTGCCGACATTCCTCAACGCGGCGATGGCGCGTCTCGAACTGGCTCAGCGGGGTGTGGGTACGGGGCTTTGGCAGTCGAGCTTCTGGACCGGCCAGTTCCTCAGTCCCGTCCTGATGGTCCCCCTGACGGTTGCGGCGGGCGGACTGACCAGCGCGGTCATGCTGGTGGCGATCGCTTGTGTGGCTCTGACGGTCCTGCTTCCTTTGGCGTTGCGGATGGGCGTCCGGGCGGCCTGATCGTCAAGCTCACCTTGAAGGGCCCCGTGCGGAAACGCGCGGGGCCTTTTCATTTTTGCAGGCTTGGGGTTGCGGACAGGGACGGCGCCGCCCTATCGAAAGGACATTCGAAAGGGAGAGATCGTGGCGACTGCGGACCGCGTGCTGGCCGTGCTCAGCCTGTTCACACTCGAGGAACCGGAGTGGACAGTCGATGACGCCATGCGGCGGCTCGGAATGACGAGCAGCAGCACGGCCTATGAGTATTTCCGCAGTCTGGTGGACGCGGGACTCCTGACCGCCACCCGCAGCGGCATCTACACGGTCGGGCCCGCCGTCATCGCCCTGGACCGCGTGACGCGTCGCCATGACCGGCTGGTGTCGGCCGCAACCGGATCGCTGTCCCAGGTCGTGAAGGATTTGCCCCTACGGACGACCGCTCTGCTGTGCCGGAGTTTCCGGATGCAGGTGATGTGTGTGGATCAGTTCTGCGCTGCGCCGGGCGATCTTGCGATCAGCTATGAGCGAGGTCGGCCCATGCCGCTGTATCGCGGAGCCGCCTCCAAGGCGATCCTCGCCCATCTCGCGCCGCGGATGGTCAAGAAATTATGGGAGGCCGACACCGCCGAAATCGCGGCGGCCGGACTGGGCGAGGACTGGGACTCGTTTAAGGCGAACCTGCGTCGGATGCGCAGGGCGCCCGCCCTGGTCACCCGCAGCGAACTCGACCCCGGTCTGGTCGGGATTTCGGCTGCGGTGTTCGACGAGGACGGCGTCGCCGGGAGCCTCGGGATCGTGGCCCGCGCCGAGGACCTGCCGTCGGATGATACGGAAATCCTCGAGCGGGTCGGCGCACAGGCGCGAGCCGTGAGCGAAATCCTGCGGGCTCAGGCGGCGGCGGGCAACCGATCTGACGCGGGAGCGTCCGAGGCCGACTGAGGCCAGAGGCGATCCAGCCGCACGACAAAGCGCTCCGCTTCCGCCGGTGTGAACGCCCCCAGGACGTATCGGTCGGGACGCACCAGGAAAAGGCGGCCCTCCGGCGCATCCAGACCGTTCCATAGGCCGCCGACAGCGTCGTTCACGCTCACGACCCCATCATCCGCCTCAGCCGGAGCCCCCTGCGTCACCAGGATGCGGCGAGGCGCAAAGCGGTCGAAGGCGGACGAGGTCAGGGCCTTCCGGACGGCGGCGGTTTCTCCGAAGCCGATCAACGCGAAGCCATCCCCGAGCACGTCGTCCAGCAGCCGATCTCCGCGTGCAGTCCGGACCTGGGGCTGTGGCGACAGGCGCCCCACCGAGGTTCGTGCGGCGGTTCGTCCATCAGCCAGCAACAGACCCGCAGCGAAACGCGGCGCCGGCTTGTACTTCATCTGAGCGAAGTAATCCCTGGCGGCCGGCCAAAGGTTGAGAAGCCTGAATCCGCTCTGGGTCAGGAAGCCGTTCAGGGCCGATGAAGGCCCCATGATCCGGCCCATGCGGAGCGCAAGCTCGATCATCAACTTGACGTGGTCCCGCCGCTCCAGCTCGTAGGTGTCGAGCAGCGAAACCGGCAGGATTCCGCGAACGGCGTAGGCGAGTTTCCACGCCAGATTGTGAGCGTCGCGCAAGCCGCTGTTCATGCCCTGGCCAGCGAACGGCGGCGTCAGGTGGCAGGCGTCGCCGGCCAGGAAAACCCGACCCAGCGACCAGCGCGCGGCGAGCCGAGCATGGAAGCCATAGACGCATTTTCTGACGATACGACTGGAACCCGCCGCGCCATGCGACGCCAGCAGGGTTTCCACCACCGCGTCATCGGTCATCGTCTCGGCGGTCTCATGGGGCATGAGCTTGAATTCGAACCGCCGCGTGTCGTGCGGCCCCGGCAGTGCGACGCAGGGCCGGCGGGTGTCGCAGAACACCATGGTCTCGGCGCTGGGGGAGGGGGAGTTCTCCAGATCGACGATCAACCAGCGCTCGTGGAAACTGTCGCCGTCGAGGCTCAGTCCCATGAGGCGACGCACCGTGCTGCTGGCGCCGTCCGCTCCCACGACGAACCGCGCCTTGAAGGTGCGCTCCTGACCGTCTTCATCACAAACCAGGGCTTCGACGACCCCGTCCTCTTCGATCAGGGTCTTCAGCGCCCATCCGAACAGGGTCTCGATCCGCTTATGGCTGGTCAGGCACTCGCGTAGACTCGCCTCCAGCAGAGGCTGGCGGAAGGCGTTGCGGCGCGGATAGCCGTAAGGCGCGATTGTGGGTTCAACCTTCAGAAACCGCGAGCCGCGCGCCGTATAATATTCCGAACCATAGCCGCGCACCACGTCAGGCAGGACGGCATCGATGACCCCGGCGGACTGGAGCGTCCGAAGGGATTCGTCGTCGATCGAAACCGCACGGGGTTCCTGGACAGTCGACCGGTTGCGCTCGATGAGAAGGGCGTTCACGCCGTAGCGACCGAGAAGATTGGCGAGGGTCAGACCAGTCGGACCGCCGCCTATGATCAGCACATCGTAGATTTTCGTCGGATCGGGGGCGAAGGCGGCGGTCATGTCACGCCTCGTCCACGACGGCGTGGCGCAGCAGGCCGACGCCGGGGATGTCGACCTCGACCACGTCGCCGGGCGCCATCCAGACCGGAGGCTGGCGTTTGGCGCCCACGCCGCCGGGCGTTCCGCTGACGATCACGTCGCCCGCGGAAAGCGGCGTGAAGGCGGAGACATAGGCGATGATGCGGGCCACCGGGAACAGCATCTCCGACGTGGGCTGGGACTGCATCACCGCTCCGTTGAGGCGTGTGGTCACGCTCAGGACCTGGGGGTCAGGAATCTCGTCAGCCGTCACCAGCCAGGGGCCGAAGCCGCCCGTGCCGGGAAACGTCTTGCCCGGGGTGAACTGCTGGGTGTGCCACTGCCAGTCGCGCACCGAGGCGTCCATGTAACAGGCGTAGCCGGCGACGTGCTGAAGGGCGTCTTCCTCGGCGATCGCACGACCGCCCCGGCCGATCACCACGGCCAGTTCGCCCTCGTAGTCCAGCTGGGTCGAGACCGTGGGGCGGACCAGCGGCTGGTCGTGCCCGATCTGGCTGTCGGCGAACCGGGTGAAGATCGACGGATGCCCGGTCTTGGCCCGGCCGGTTTCCTGGCGATGGCTCTCGTAATTGTGGCCGACGCAGAGAATTTTCGCCGGGTTCGGGATCACCGGCGCCCAGCGGAACCGGTCGGTGTTCAACAGTTTCGCGCTCTGAATGGCGTCGCGCACGGCCTCATAAGCGCCCTCTGCGAGCACGGACTTGAGGTCGGGATAGCGCCCCGCCAGCACGGCGCCTGTATCGCGTACGCCGTCACCTTCGACCACGCCCCAACCGGCGCGTTCGTCCGTGACAAAACTAGCCAGTTTCATCGGTCTTCTCCTGATTTTTGAGGGGGCGCCGTCGCCTAGCTGCGCAGCAGGCCTTGGCCCCAGCTGTTCAGAGTCCGTTCTTCGTGCGGCCAGCGACCGGCAGGCCGATCATGCGCCACGACCTCGAGCTCGGCGGAAAGTTCCAACCAGTTTCCATCGGGGTCGTTGATGAAGAAGAACAGATTGTTGCCGGGGCCATGTCGTCCCGGCCCCCAGGTCAGCTTGATCCGTTCTTCGGCCAGGTGATCGGCCCAGTCCCGGATGGCGTTCCAGTCGTGCGTCTCATAGCAATGGTGATCGAACCGTGCGCGCGGCGCCTTGAAGACGGCGAAGCTGTGGTGCTCCTCGCTGCAGCGCAGGAACGAGGTCCGCACGCCGCCTTCGTCATCGATGACGTCGTCAGACAGGGTGAAGCCCAGAACCTCGGTAAAGAACCGTACGACCGGCTCCGGCGCCTCGCTGGCGATCACGACATGCTGCAATCGCGCCGCCGGCAATGGGGCGACGGGCGCATCGGGCACTGAAGACGGGCGGAGAATGCCAAATCTGTAATGGTTTCCATCCGGATCGGAAACCTGGACGGAATCTTCAAAGAAGATGTCGGCCCCGTCGTCCGAAGCCATGCCGGCGGCCGCCAGTCGGGCGCGCAGGCGCGACAAGGCCGCCGCGTCGGGAAGGGCGAAGCCCGCACAGGCCAGGGAATTGGCGGGACCCTGCACGAAACGAACACGGCGTTCCGGTGCGTGACCCACCACGCCTTCCGGCCCGTTTTCGATGCGATACCCCAAGGCGCGACGATAAAAATCGGCCAGCCCTTGGGGGTCGGGCGTATTCAGGACCAGATGGTCAAGGGTGGCGGTCAGGCAGGAATCCGGGCGGGCCGAACGACTTGTCATGGCTTCCTCCGCTCGCGTCGAATCGCGAGTTCTGCATTATTCCTAAAATACCGGAATATTGCTGTCAAACGCCAATCGGCTCAGGCGGCGTTTTCCAGGGCGTCGGTCCAGACCTTCCAGTCTTCGCCGGTCTGAAACAGAGGCGGTGCGGCAAGGGAGGGAGAGCCTGTCCGCTCCACATGGGCTACGGCGGCGGATGCGGCGGCGAGAAGATCGACAAGATCGCCGGGCGCGCCGATTCGTGTGCGCGAACCCAGGGCGGCGAGTTGGGCGCACCGGACTGTCAGGCGAATATAGCGACGGCGAGCCGTGGCCGGTTCGTCAGATCTCAGCACCGCGCCGAGATCGTCCAGGACGGTCCGATGCAAAAGCCGCAGCCTGGCGGCCGGAGTGGCCGGCGCGATCAGCAGGAAGGCCAGCATGGCCGCCATGACGCCCAGAACGATCGCCAGCGCCTGCGCGACGCTGTCCGAGGCGGTCGTCCCCATGTTCGCCAGGGGCTGAGCCACCAGAAGGAAGCACATATTGTAGTCTATCGCCGCCTTTGCGGTCGCCGGGCGGGCCATGGCGTAGGCCCCCAGAGCAAGAAAGGGCGTAACCCCAGCGATCAGCGCCAAATCGCCATGGAGGCCGGGCTGAAGCCAGAGGCAGTAGATCAGACCACACCCTGCGCCGACGACGCAGCCGCGCAACGCCTGGGCTGTGGCGGCTTGCGCATTGTCGTGAGCCGAGAAAAGCGTGACGAATATGGCGGCGGACATGACCATCGCGGGCCCGTGGTTCCAGTCGGTGGCCAGCCAGACGCCGGCGACGACGGCGAGCGCCAAAACAGCGCGGCCAGCCGCCTGAAGGACGTCACGCCAGGCGATCGCCTCCAGGCCCCATAGACTGTGGCGGCGGCTGGCGACGGAGCGATCGAACGCCACCAGTCCGCGCAGCAGATCGCGTCGCGCGACGTCGATCCGGCGATCCGGGGAAGTGGTGCGGCCGCCCTCTGCGGGCGCGCAACGCACGGCCCTATCCAGGTTGTCCGCCTGTTCGCGAAGCGCCGTGCTGGTCGCGGTTCGGGACGGACCGCGCCAGCCCGCCCGGCGCGCTTCGGCCGCGACCGTCAGGCCGGCCGCCAGGACGTGGCGCGCCCATCTGGCGCGATTGGCCCAGCGAAGAGAACCGGCGCCGGCCTGATCCGCCAGTCCGCCGATCACGCCGATTTCCGTCAGAATCTGCCCGTCCGCACGGTTGGCGCGCGGGGTTGCGTCCACATCATCGGCGGCCTGTTCAAGCACGGTCCGCGCGAAGCGCTGAAGTGCAAGACGCAGGGGGTCGCGTTGGCTGGGCTTGAGAAAAATTCCGCTGACGAGGGTGGAGGACAGCACGCCGATCGCCGTACAGGCCAAACGGCCGAAGGCGAGCGCATCCTGATGGATCGGGTCGGTCCATCCCGCCATGGCGACGATACAGGCCGTATAGCCCGCCAGAAGCAGGCCATAGGTCTTGAAATACCGGAAGGCCATCGCGCTGGCGATGCAGAGGCTGAGCCAGGCCGCAACGCCGATCATCAGCGCCCAGGCCTGGTCGCCGAAGTTCAGCAGCAGGAGCCAGCCCGCCGCTGCGCCCACGGCCGTGCCCGCCAGGCGGGCGGCGCACCGTTCCAGCAGCAGGTCTCGGGTCGGCTGAGCCACCAGCCAGACCGTCATCGCCGCCCAGTAGGGATGAGAAATCCCCAGCCAGGTCGCCGCAACCAACGCAATCAAGGCTGCGCCGGTCGAATAGGCCGCGAACAGCGACGCCTGGGGATCGATCAGGCCTGGCAGGCCCGGACGGCCTTCAGCGCGTCCCTGGTTCCAGGCGCGCTTGAGGCCGCCCGTCATGGTCAGGCCGACGGACCGGCGTCGAGCCAGTTGCCGTGCAGGCTCATGCGAAGCCGGAGCGGTAGTTTGACGCGGGCGATGGGGCCATTTGCGATTTTCAATGCGTCGAGGATGACCAGTTCAGTGGTCTGGGTCAGCAGATGGTTCACCAAGACAAGCACATAGCCGTCGCCTTCCGCGGCATCGTGCGAGCGGGGAACGAAGGTGGGCTCCTGGAAACACTCGGCGTCTCCCGGAAACCAAGTTTCAAACCCGCCGCTCTGAGTGTCGACGTGCGCCAGCTGGTTGAAGAACTGGAAAGGCCAGGGGCCAGCGGCTTCATGCTGGAAGGGCAGGGAGGGATCCAGGGCCAGGAGGAAGGCGTGACGATAGGTCTGACCGGCGTAGCGGGGATCACAGCGCGGGAACTCGCAAGGCTGAGCAAACAGGGTGGAGGGCACGGCCAAATCGCTTTCGCCGCCCAGGTCCAGCGTCCAGCGCGTCAGCTCTGA
>NZ_JAUSOE010000059.1 GCF_030656255.1 Brevundimonas sp.
AGATGGCGAGCGAGCCGATCAGGCCGATCGGCACGTTGCGTTGCGGGTTCTTGGTTTCTTCGGCCGCCGTCGAAACGGCGTCGAAGCCGA
The DNA here is from genome assembly GCF_030656255.1 of Brevundimonas sp. GTDB lineage: Bacteria > Pseudomonadota > Alphaproteobacteria > Caulobacterales > Caulobacteraceae > Brevundimonas. The sequence continues at coordinate 91 of NZ_JAUSOE010000059.1, forward strand.
CATAGGCGAAGAAGATCGACGCGGCGGCGCCGACGATGCCCATGCCCGAAGAAGCGCCGAACATGCCGTTGGGCGAGAAGGGCGACAGGTTGGCCGTCTTGATCACCGGCAGGGTGATGACGATGAAGACGGTCAGGGCGACGACCTTGATGAGGACCAGGACGGCGTTGACGCGCGCCGATTCCGTGGTGCCGAGCATCAGCAGGCCCGTGACCAGCAGGGCCACGACGATAGCCGGGATGTTGACGATCCCCGCCGAGAAGTCGGGCATGGGGAGGAAGCCGTTCATGCCCCAGGTCGGTCCGGCGGATAGCAGATCGGGGAAGTCGAACCCGAGCCCCTGTTCTATCAGCCCCAGGACATAGCCCGACCAGCCGACAGACACGGCCGAGGCGGCGACGGCGTATTCGAGGATAAGCGCCCAGCCGACGGTCCAGGCCAGCAGTTCGCCCATGACGGCATAGGTATAGGTGTAGGCCGAGCCGGACACCGGGGCCATGGCCGCCAGTTCCGAATAGCAGAGCGCCGCGACGGCGCAGACCGCGCCGGCGATGACGAAGCTGACCATCATGCCCGGGCCGGCTTTCTGCGAGGCCGCCGCCGTCAGGACGAAAATGCCGGTGCCGATGATGGCGCCGATGCCCAGCAAGGTCAGTTGAATAGGTCCGAGCGACCGATGAAGCGATTTCTTCTCGGCCGTGGCCAGAATCGCGTCGAGCGACTTAACGCGCCACATAGAATACCCCCACGTTTACAGCGGCCCCTCGGCCACGTCGGGCGGACGCTAGCGGCGGATCGAATGGCGCGCAACGCGCATGACGAGGCGGTAAAGCCCTCACGACGCTTTCGTGATCACCGCGCATCGGTGGCGCATCGGGGGCGCATCGGGTTAGAGGCGGGACATGTTGCCGATCCACGCCGTCCTCGAACCGCTGAAAGCCGTCCTCGCGGCCGGAAATACGGCGGTGCTGGCCGCGCCGCCGGGGGCGGGCAAGACCACGGTCGTGCCCTTGGCTCTGCTGGATCAGCCCTGGCTGGGCGAGGGGAAGATCCTGGTGCTGGAGCCGCGCCGTATCGCCGCACGGGCGGCGGCGGACCGGATGGCCGACACCCTGGGACAACAGGCCGGCGGGACGGTGGGGTATCGCACCCGTCTGCAGAGCCGGATCGGGCCTCAGACGCGAATCGAGGTGATCACCGAGGGGGTCTTCACCCGGATGATCCTGGATGATCCGGGCCTTGAGGGTGTCGGCGCCGTCCTGTTCGACGAATTCCACGAGCGTAGCCTGGACGCGGATCTGGGCCTGGCCCTGGCGCGCGAGACGCAAGGGGTGCTGCGCGAGGATCTGCGGCTGCTGGTCATGTCGGCGACCCTGGACGTGGCGGGGGTGTCGAGACTTCTAGACGGCGCGCCGGTGATCGAGGCGGAGGGGCGGGCCTATCCGGTCGAGACCCGCTATCTGGGGCGCAATCCGGCTGAGCGGTTCGAGGAGGCGATGGCGCGAGCCTGTCTGACGGCTCTGGGCGAAGAGACGGGGTCGGTGCTGGCCTTCCTGCCGGGACAGGGCGAGATCCACCGGGTCGCGCGGCTGGTCAACGAACGGCTGCGGCTGCCGAACGTCGATGTGACGCCGCTGTACGGCGGTCTGGACCGGGTGGAGCAGGATCGGGCCATCGAACCGGCGGCGGCGGGACGGCGCAAACTGGTGCTGGCGACCTCGGTGGCGGAGACCAGTCTGACCATCAACGGGGTGAGGGTGGTGCTGGACGGCGGCCTGTCGCGCGTGCCCCGGTTCGAGCCCGCGAGCGGCCTGACGCGGTTGGCCACGGTGCGGGTCAGCCGGTCGTCGGCGCAACAGCGGCGGGGACGGGCGGGGCGGACCGAGCCCGGCGTCTGCTATCGGCTGTGGGACGAGGAACAGACACGGGGTCTGGTTCCGCATCAGCGGCCTGAGATCCAGGAGGCGGATTTGACCGGCCTGGCGCTGGACCTGGCGCGCTGGGGCGCGCGGTCGGTCGAGGGGCTGGCGCTGCTGGACCCGCCCCCGGCCGGGGCCATGGCGGAGGCGCGCAAGGTGTTGAGCCGTCTGGGGGCGCTGGACGCCGAAGGCGGACTGTCGGATCACGGACGACGTCTGACCCGCATCCCGTTGTCGCCGCGCCTGGCCCATATGGTCGCCGTGGCGTCGGACGCCGGGGACGCCATGACCGGGGCGCGGATCGCGGCGGTGCTGAGCGAGCCGGGCCTGGGCGGGTCAGGGGTGGATCTGGCGGATCGTCTGGTCGGGCTGGAACGGGATCGGTCGTCCCGGGCGCGGGATGCGCTGAAACTGGCCGACCGGTGGGCGAAGGCGGCGGGCGGGGGCAAGGGCGAGACGGTCGAACCGGGCCTGTTGCTGGCCGAGGCCTTTCCCGAACGGATCGCCAAGGCGCGCGGCAAGACGGGCGAACTGTTGCTGGCCAGCGGACGCGGGGCCGTGCTGGACGCGACCGATCATCTGGCGCGCGAAACCTGGCTGGCGGTGGCGGAACTGGGTGGGGGCGAGGCGCGCGACCGTGTGCGGCTGGCGGCGGCGCTGGACGGGACGCGGATCGAGGCGGACCTGGAGCGATTGATCGAGATCGAGGATCGGCTGGTCAAGGAGCCGTCCGGCCGGATGGTGATCCGGCGTGCGCGCCGGATAGGCGCCCTGGTGCTGGATGAAAAGGTGATCGGCGCGCCGGACGCCAAGACCATGACGGCGGCTCTGCGGGCCGAAATCGAGGCCGAGGGGCTGGGCGCCCTGCGTTGGGGCGAGCAGGCGACGGGGCTGCGGGCGCGGCTGGCCTTTCTGCATGGGTTGGATCCGAGCTGGCCGGATGTTTCGGACTCCGCCCTGCTGGAGGCGAGGACGGACTGGCTGTGGCCGCTCCTGGAGGGGACGAAGTCGCTGGTGGCGATCAGCGACGGGCGGCTGGCCGAGGCCCTGCGGGGGCTGATCCCCTGGGATTTGCAGCGCAGGCTGGATGAGCTGGCGCCCAGTCGGCTGGACACGCCCCTGGGGTCGGCGGGGATCGACTATGGCGCCGAAGGCGGGCCGCGAGTCGAGATCCGGGTGCAGGAACTGTTCGGCGTCGTCACCCATCCGACCGTCGGGGGCGGGCGGGTTCCCCTGACCCTGTCGCTGCTGTCGCCGGCGCGGCGACCTGTTCAGGTGACGAAGGACCTGCCGGGTTTCTGGGCCGGATCCTGGGCGGCGGTGCGGTTGGATATGCGGGGTCGCTATCCGCGCCATCCCTGGCCCGAGAACCCCGCCGAGGCCCAGCCGACCAACCGGGTCAAACCCCGCGGCACCTGAGCGCCGGACTTGACCGCGCGAGACGCGCAAAGCATTGGCTTTGCTTCCAAGCAGGATTTCACCGTGTCTGACGCAAAGATTGTTTCGCCGACCGCCCGGAAGGGGCGGGTTCTTTTCGCCAGCCTGATCGGCACCACGATCGAATTCTATGACTTCTACATCTACGCCACGGCGGCGGTGCTGGTGTTTCCGAAGCTGTTCTTCCCCGGCGCGGATCCGACGACGGCCATGCTGTCGTCCTTCGCCACCTTCTCCATCGCCTTCTTCGCGCGGCCCATAGGCGCCCTGGCTTTCGGGCATTTCGGGGACCGGGTGGGGCGCAAGGCGACGCTGGTCGCCGCCCTGATGACCATGGGCGTGTCGACCGTGGCCATCGGGCTGCTGCCGACCCATGCCTCGGTCGGGATCATCGCGCCGTTGTTGCTGGCCCTGTGCCGTTTCGGACAGGGGCTGGGCCTGGGCGGCGAATGGGGCGGGGCGGTGCTGCTGGCCACCGAGAACGCCCCGCCAGGCAAGAAGGCCTGGTTCGGCATGTTCCCGCAACTGGGCGCGCCGATCGGCTTCATTCTGTCGACGGGCGCCTTCATCGTGCTGACCTCGACCATGAGCGAGGCTCAATTCGAGGCCTGGGGGTGGCGTCTTCCCTTCCTGGCCAGCGCCCTTTTGGTGTTCGTCGGGCTGTGGGTGCGGTTGAAGATCACCGAGACCCCGGAGTTCCAGAAGGCGGTGGACCGCAACGAGCGGGTCAAGGCGCCGGCCGTCACCCTGTTCGCTCATCACAAGATGGCGTTGTTCCTGGGGACGTTCAGCGGGGTGACGACCTTCTCGCTGTTCTATCTGATGACCGTCTTCGCCCTGGGCTGGGCCACGACGGGCATGGGATATGAGCGGGCGGACATCCTGCCGATCCAGTTGATCGGAGTGCTGTTCTTCGCCGCCTTCATACCGGTGACGGCCCTGCTGGCGGACAAATACGGGCAGGTGCGGGTGCTGATTGCGTCTTCGGTGGGCATCGGCCTGTTCGGCGCCCTGTTCGCGCCCTTGTTCGGAGCGGGCCTGACGGGCCTGCTGATCTTCTTCGCCCTGGGCTTCGGGCTGATGGGCTGCACCTATGGGCCCATAGGCGCGGCGATGGCGCGGCCCTTCCCGACGACGGTCCGCTATACGGGAGCGTCCATGGCCTTCAATCTGGCGGGGATCGTCGGGGCGTCGCTGGCGCCCTATCTGGCGACCTGGCTGGCGCAGAACTATGGGCTGGCGGCGGTCGGCGGTTATTTGGCCCTGTCGGCGGTGGTGACCATCCTGGCCCTGTGGGGCATGGGACGGGTCAGCCCGGAGACGGAACTTTAGGTCTCGTCCGTGGCGGCGTAGACCATGATGCCTGTGGCGATGGCCAAGTTCAGGCTGTCGGCCCGGCCGCGCATCGGGATCTTGACGTTGACGTCGCAGGCGGCGGCCAGTTGGTCGGTCAGGCCGGCCTGTTCGTTGCCCATCAGAATCAGCGACGGTTTTTGCATCACCGCCGAGCGGTGGCTGACCTTGGCGTCCAGGCGGGTGCCGACGACGCTGCCGGGCCAGGTCTTGCGCCAGGCCAGGAAGGCCTCGGGGTCGGTCCTCGTGATCGAGACGGCGAAGACCGAGCCCATGGTCGCGCGCACGGCCTCGACCGAATAGGGATCGACGCAGTCGCCGATCAGGATGACGCCGCCGCAGCCGGCGGCATCGGCGGTGCGGATGATGGTGCCCAGATTGCCGGGATCGCGCACCTGCTCCAGGGCCACCCAGCAGGGGGCGGAGGCCGGGTCCAGGCTGTCGAGAGGCGCATAGGCCTGGTCGAACACGCCCAGCACGGTCTGAGGATTGTCGCGACGGCTGATCTTTTCGAGGATGGCGTGGGTGACGATGATGATGTCGCCGCCGGCCTTGCGCGTTTCGGCCTTGGCCCGGTCCAGCAGGGGGTGGGGGCGGGCTTCCTCGCCGACCAGCAGCATGCGCGGCGCGCGACCCAGGTCCAGGGCCTCGCCGATGAACTTCAGACCCTCGGCCAGGAAGGCGCCGGTCAGGTCGCGCTCCTTGCGCATGTGCAGGGCGCGGACGCTCTTGATCGTGTCGTTCGTCAGGGAGGTGATGACGCGATATTCGTCTCGGGCGCTCATCGGCTCCACCGCGCGAAGAAGGACAGGCCGATGGCGCGGGCGTCCGGGCCGTCTTCGGACAGGGCCAGTTCGCCCCAGTCGATGCGACCGCCACGATCATGCGTCGCCTCGGCCATCAGATGGGCCAGGGACAGGCCCGAGACCCGCGCGGCATAGGCGTTCAGCAACAGGAAGTCGGCGTCGTCGGCCAGAAGGGCGGCGCAGTCCTTCAGCAGGGGCGGCATGTCCTCGAACAGGCGCCAGACCTCGCCGGTCGGGCCGCGTCCGTATTTGGGCGGGTCCAGGATGACGCCGTCGTATTTGGAGCCGCGACGGACCTCGCGGGCCACATATTTGCGGGCGTCCTCGACGATCCAGCGGATCGGGTGCTGAGCCAGGCCCGACTGTTCGGCGTTTTCGCGGGCGTAGTTGACCGACTTCTTGGAGGCGTCGACGTGGGTGACCTCGGCTCCAGCGGCGGCGGCGGCCAGGCTGGCGACGCCGGTGTAGCCGAAGAGGTTCAGGATCTTCGGCGCTCTGCCGGCTTCGCGCGTAAAGCTCCGCACGCGGTTGTCCAGCCATTCCCAGTTCGCGGCCTGCTCCGGGAAGAAGGCCAGGTGGCGGAAGGGGGTGAAACGGCCGGTGAATTTCACGTCGCGCCATTTCAGGGGGAAGGCGTCGATGGGGCCGTGCTGGTCGAATTTCCAGCGGCCGGAGTCTTCCTCTTCCTGCTGGGGATCGAAGGTGGCCGTGGCCTTGTCGAACGCCGACGGATCGCGCGGGGACCAGAAGCACTGGGGCTCGGGACGGACCACGGTGTAGCGGCCGTAGCGCTCCAGCTTCTTGCCGTCGCCGCTGTCCAGCAGGGCGTAGTCCGACCAGCCGCGGGTCACGAGGGTTTCGGGGGTGGGGGAGAGCAGGGGCGCCATTGTGCGGCTGATAGGCGGTCAGGCGGCCTCGCGTCCAGCGTCCACCGTCATCCCGGACGTGCATTCGGCATCGAACTCGGCGTCGTGGGTCGTCTTGTCCCACGCATAGGGGGCGACGATCAGCCGCCAAAGGGCATGGACGAAGGCCAGGCTGAGTAGGGACCAATAGGCCGGGGCGGCCAGCATGTCGGTCAGCCTATAGTCCAGCCCGGCCCGTTTTGCGCCCGCCGCACAGCCCATCCATGCGGCGATGACGCCCACGGTCAGGACGGCCAGGGACGCCAAGGGCACGGCCGGGGCCATGCCGACGTGAAGGGCGACCATCAGGGCCGCAATGAGCCAGGCCAGGGTGGGCGCGTGGGAAGCGGCCGAGACGATGGCTGCGCCCAGCGTCATGACCAGCGACAGCTGGCCGCGCCGACCCAGGGCCAGAGGCGTCCGCGTGTGGACGCCCCAGGTCTGCATATAGCCTTTCAGCCAACGGGTGCGTTGCGGCAGCCAGCGTTCCAGCGCCCCCGGCGGCGCTTCCCAGGTCGGGCTTTCCAGCACGCCCAACCGCCATCCCGCAGACCAGAGCTTGAAGCCCAGATCCGCGTCTTCCGTGACATTATAGGCGTCCCAGCCCCCGACCCGACGAAGGGCGGCGGTCCGCAGGTGATTGCTGGTGCCGCCCAGGGGAAAGGGCAGGTTCAGCTTCGCCATGCCGGGCAGGTTGACCTCGAACAAGGCTGCGTATTCGAAGGCAAATTGGCGGTCGAGGAAGGTCGAGAGTTCGGCGTTGCGCCGGCGAATCCGCAGGGGCGCCTGAAGGCATCCCAGTCGCGGTTGGTCAGCAAAACGCGAGGCCGCCTCGCGCAACTGGCCTGGATCGGGTTCATCCTCGGCGTCGTAGATGGTGAGCAGTTCGCCTGTCGCGAAAGACAGGGCGTGGTTCAGAGCGCGGGGCTTGGTTTGGGGCGCGCCCGGGGGGACCACAAGAATTCGAAGCCAGCTCGGCCGCCGCGCAGCCTTGGCCGCATTGATGGTGGCCTGATCGTGGGCTTCCAGCACGAGAAAGCCTTCGAGTTGACGCCTTGGATAGTCAATTTTGGACAGGCGCTGGATAAGCTGCGGCACGACGGCCGCCTCGTCATGAAGGGCGGCCAGAATAGTGTAGCGCGGCCACCGGGGCGGCTTGGACGGCGGGGGAAGTGGACGAAGACTGGCGATGACCAAGGCCGCGCGCCACAGGGCCGAGGCGACGACGCCCATTTGAATCCCGATGAGCGACGCCGAAAGCGTCGAGCGAGGCCAGACAATCCCTGCGGCGACAAGCGCCGTCGCCAGGATCGTGACGATGATCGCTTGCCCCCAGGTCGGCGTCCGTCGCACCGCGCCGATCTGCGCCGCAGCCTTCGTCGTCATGTCCGTTCGCCCCCGCGCCCAGCGGAACACAACTAGAAATATTCATTTGACGCAACCTTGTTCTGTGAGACGTCGATTGGCGTCGATGACAGATTGTCGCTATTCAGGACGGGCCAGATCCGGAGTCGCCGTTGCCCGTCGTTTCGCCATCCTCGCGTTCCAGTCGCAAACCCAAGGGCGAGGGCCATTCGCGGCGTGGCGAGATCCTCGCCGCAGCCGAACGCATCTTCGTCGAGTACGGCTATGAAGGGGCGACGATCCGCAAGATCGCCGACGAGGTCGGCCTGTCTTCGACCGCCCTCTATATGCATTTCCCCGACAAGGGTGCGATCCTGCAGGAAATCTGCCGCCATGCGTTCGAAGAGCTGATTAGGGCGGCGGAATCCCTGTCCGCCCTCGATGCGCCGCCCGAGGTTCGCCTTCGGCGCATGATCGAGGTCTATGTCGATTTCGGATTCGCCAATCCGAACGCCTATCGCCTCATCTATCTGACCCGCCCCGTCGAGGCCCGGGACGGTGCCCAGAGCCTGTCGCAGGAACTGGGGGCGGGGGTCTTCGCCGCCTTCGAGACCCTGGTCGGTGAAACCGTGGCTGCAGGGCGAATGCAAGGGGATCCCCGCACGATCGCCCAATCGATCTGGGCCTCGGCCCATGGCGTCGTGTCCCTGATGATCACCAAACCCTATTTCCCTTGGGCGGAACGTGAGGCGCTGGTGAAGACCACGCTGGACGCCGTCTTTGCCGGCCTGCTGAAATCGTGAACCGCCTTTGGGGGCTGGCGGCGGCGGCTGCGGTCATGGCCGTCGCCCAGGGGGCGCAGGCGCGTCCCTTGCGGGTCATGGCTCTGGACCAGTGCGCCGATCAGTATGTGCTGGCGCTGGCGCCGGACGCCGATCTGGCCCTGTCGCCGCGCGCCGACGATCCCGACGCCTGGTTGAGGCGCGAGGCCGCCGGTCACCGGCGTCTGCGGCCGACGCTGGAGGCGGCGGTGGGGTTCAAGCCGGATGTAGTCGTGCGCTATTGGGGCGGAGAACCCCGGCTGTTGAACGCCCTGGAAATGCGGGGCGTCAAGGTCGTCACCATCGCGGACGCGACCGATCTGGACGGGGTCCGCGCCAATATCCGCACGACGGCCCAGGAACTGGGCCAGGTCGAGCGCGGCGCGCGGTTGGAGCAGACCATGCAGGCCAAACTGAACCAGGCGGCGGCGCCTCGTGATGGGCCGAGGCCGGGCGCGGTCTATCTGACCTCGGGCGGGTTCACTTCCGGACCCGGCACCTTGATGGATGCGATGATGCGCGCCGCCGGGTTTCGCAATCTGACGACGACGCCGGGGTTCGGCGTGATCAGCGTCGAGCGGATCGCCATGGAGCCGCCGATCCGGTTCGTGCTGGGCTTCTTCGATCAGTTGCGGGCCGACTGGCGCGGACCGGGCCGGCATCCGGTGGTGCGGCGCGCGGCCCAGGGACGGACGGCGGCGAAACTGCCGGCGGCGGTGCTGACCTGTCCGGCCTGGTTCGCGGCCGACGGGGTCGAGATGATGGCGCGAGGGCGGCCATGAGCCGGACGGCGCGGCTGTGCCTGATCCTGGGGCTGGTCATCGTCGCAGCCCTGGCGGCGGCGGTGATGATCGGCGAGACGGGATTTGACGGCGCCCAGTATGCAGCGGCCTTCAGCGATCCGACGTCGGGGCCCTGGGAGGTCTTGTGGCAGGTCCGTGCGCCGCGTGCGGTCTGCGCCCTGATGGTCGGGGCCGCGCTGGGTCTGGCCGGGGCGGTGATGCAGGGCCTGCTGCGCAATCCGCTGGCGGATCCCGGCGTTCTCGGGGTGTCGGCGACGGCGGCCCTGGGGGCGGCTCTGGCCATCGTCCTGGGCGGCGCCGGGGTGACGGGCGTGGTCGAGATGTCCGCCCTTGTCGGGGCGGCGGCGGCGGGCGGGCTGTTGATCGCGGCCTCGGGCCTGATGCGGGCGCCGGAGGCTCTGATCCTGTTCGGGGTGGCCTTGTCCAGTTTCGCCGGGGCGGTCACGGCGTTGATCTTCAATCTGTCGCCGTCGCCCATCGCCCAGGCCGAGGTGATGTCCTGGCTGCTGGGGTCGGTGCAGAACCGCAGCTGGGTCGATGTGGCCTGGGTCACGCCGGCGGTGGTCGTCGCGGCGGTCTTCGCCGGTCTGTCGGCCGGAGGGCTGCGGATGCTGACCCTGGGCGACGAGGCGGCGGCCGCGTCGGGCCTGTCCATGGGACGGATTCGCGCCTTCGCCCTGATCGCGGCGGCGGTGGCGACGGGGGCGGCGGTGGCCGTGGCCGGCGTGATCGGCTTCGTCGGTCTGGCGGCGCCCCATCTGGTGCGGGCGGCGGTGCGCGGCGATGCAGGACGGATACTGGCGCCCTCGGCCCTGGCCGGCGGCTTGATGCTGGTGGTCGCCGACCTGCTGGCGCGGCTGACGCCGACGGATCAGGAACTGAAGCTGGGGGTGTTCACCGCCTTGATCGGCGCGCCCCTGTTCGCCTTGATCGCCTGGCGCGCGGCGCGGGAGTGGCGGCTGTGAGCCTGTTGTCGTTGAACGCCGTCGGGGCCAGGATCGGGCGCGAGCGGGTGCTGGACGGGGTCAGCCTGAACGTCTGCGCCGGCGAGGTCGTGGCCCTGTGCGGCCCGAACGGGGCGGGCAAGAGCAGCGTCATCCGAGCGGCGGCGGGCCTCTTGGCCTTGGAAAGCGGCGCGGTGCGACTAGGCGACGACGACATCGGCCGTCTATCGCCGCGCCAGAGAGCCGAACGCCTGTCCTATCTGCCGCAGGAGCGGCGGATCGCCTGGAACCTGCCTGCGGTTGAGGTGGCCGCCCTGGGCGCGCCCTTCCTGGCGGGCGGGGCGGCTCTGGATCGGGCCAAAGAGGCGCTGCTCGCTGTTGGGGCCGGGCATCTGGCGGATCGAGGCGTGGCCGAAATGTCGGGCGGCGAGCGGGCGCGGGTTCTGCTGGCGCGGGCCCTGGTGGTCGATGCGCCGCTGTTGCTGGCGGACGAGCCGACGGCGGGTCTGGACCCGGACGCTCAGCGGCTGGTGCTGGAACAGCTGCGGGCGCGGTCTAGAGCCGCCGCCGGGGTGCTGGTCAGCCTGCATGACCTGACCCTGGCCGCGGCCTTTGCGGACCGGGTCGTCGTGCTGGACGGCGGACGCGTCGTCGCCGACGCCGCGCCGCTGGACGCCCTGGCGCAGCCGGTGCTGCGCCAGGTCTTCGGCCTGGATGGGACTTGGATCGAAGGGCCGGACGGGCCGCTGCTGGCGGCCCGCCGGGCTCAGTAGGCGGCGTAGGGGCGGGGACCGGCGGCCGCGCCGCGTGCGATGTCGGACGAGGTCGTGAGAGGGGCCGAACCGCCGTTCAGCCGGGCCTTATAGACCGCCATATTCTCCATCACCCGCATCATATAGTTGCGCGTTTCTGTGAAGGGCGCGCATTCGATGAAGTCGATAGCCGCATTGGAATCGCCGCGCGGGTCGCCGCAGCGGGCGATCCACTGGTTCGGACGCGCCGGGCCGGCGTTGTAGCCCACGGTCGCCAGCAGCATGGAGCCGTTGTTGGCCGTCATCAGCTCGCCCAGGTGATAGCTGCCCAGGGTCATGTTGTAGTCCGGGTCCCACAGCTGTTCGGCCGAGAAGCTCATGCCCAGTCGACGGGCGACGCCCGAGCCGGTGGCGGGCAGGAACTGCATCATGCCGCGCGCGTCGGCGCCCGAGCGGGCGCGGGGATCGAAGCTGGATTCCTGGCGGGTGATGGCCTGGGTGAACTCCAGCGGCGCGGCGCCTGCGACCTGGGGCGGGATGCGGATCGGATACATGCGTTCGGGCAGGACGAAGCCGCGCTGGCTGGCGGCGCGACCGACCATCATGGCGGTGAAGCCTTCGCCATAGCCCCGCGACAGGTCCATCAGCAGGGCCAGGTCCTCGATGGTCGGCAGGTCATTGTCGAGTTGATAAGCGAAGACGCGCAACAGGCTGGTCTCGCCGGTTTCGCCCAAGATGCGGGTGGCGCGGACAATCTCGTTGGACTCGAACCGGGCGATGTCGGCCTGGGTCGGGGCGGGTTCTCCGGGCAGCTGCAGGCTGGTCATGCCCGCCTTCTCGGCGGAGAGCTGGCCGTAGAAGGTCTGCCAATGCTGGGCGCCGTTGCGATAATAGGTCTGGGCGGCCTCGCGCTCGCCCCGGGCCTCGGCGGCCCGGCCCAGCCAGTAATAGGCCCGGCCCTGGGTGATCGGGGTCGAGGAGGCGGTGCGCAGGGCCTCGAAATGCCGCGCGGCGACCTCGGGCTGGTTCAGCTTGGTCAGGGCGACCCAGCCGGCGAAGAACTCGGCATCCACCATCCGGTCGCCGGCGGTGAAGCCGTGGCCGTTCATGGCGTCATAGGCGGCGCGCCAGTTTCCCTGCTGCAGAGCATCGAGATAATAGTTGCGGCGCTCGGTCCACAGGGTGTTTTCACCAGCCGAATGGTCCGGGGCGGGCGGCAGGTTCGCCAGCAGGGGGAAGGCTTCCGATTGGCGATTCTGCGAGCGCAGGATGCGGACCCGTTCCAGCGTCACCGCCGGATCAGCCGCCTGGGCCGGGCTCAGGCCGGCGACGACGGCGTCGGGGCTATAGGCCGTGCGCAGGGTCATGACCGTATTGGCGATGCTGGCGCGCTCCGGCGAGACCAGGCTCAGCATGGCGCGCGTCGCCGGGCCATGGGGGCCGAGCAGCAGCATGTTCAGCCGCGCCTCATGATCGTCAGGGGTCAGCCAACCGCCCCAGCGCGCCAGGATGCGCGATTGCGGCGCCTCGTCGAAGGATCGGGTCCGCCACCAGTCGCGGATCAGGGCGCGGGCCTCGTCGCGACGTCCACGCTGCTCCAGAGCCGCCGCATTGGCGATGGCGCCTTGCACGGTCTCGGGCGCGTGGTCGGAGAACAGGGCCATGACGGCGTTCGGCGCGGCGCCTGTGCGGTCCAGCACCACCTCGGCGGCGGCGCGACGTGATTCGGCGCGAGGCCAGCCGGCGAGATCGGTCTGGGCCTGGGCCAGTTCGGCGTAGGACAGTTGTTCGCCGGATGTATCGATCAGCGCCCATTCCACCAGTTTGCGGGCGGTCGAGTCGCGTAGCTGCGACATCGCCGACTGGGCGCCGGGGACGTCGCGCGCCCGGGCGGCCGCCAGGCCCTGACGGAACAGCGCCGTATCCTGATCATTGAGCACCCGGCCCTGATAGGTGGGGCTGTATCCGGGAACAGTTTGTGAGACGGCGGAATAGGGAACAGGTTGACCGGGCAGGGCGTCCTGCGGGGTCGGGGCGAGGACGGCGAGGGCCGCCGCCAGGCTGGTCGCGATCATGATATTTCCTGTTCTCATTCATCCCGGTTGCGGCGAAGCCGCTGGCGACCTAACGTCCCGCGCTCTCAAGACAGAGGTTCTGGACATTCGTCCATCGCCCCTCCCCACGCAGGCTAGCTAGTCCCATGACCGCCCCCTTGTTCAAGGGCGTGATCACCGCCCTGATCACACCACTTCATGACGGAAACGTGGACGAAGCCGCATTCGCCACGCTCATCGAAAGACAGATCGCCGCAGGCGTCAGCGGGCTCGTGCCTGTCGGGACGACAGGCGAGGGCGCCAGTATGGATCTGGACGAACACAAGCATGTGATCGACCTGTGCGTACGCCTGGTGGCGGGGCGCGTCAGCGTCATCGCCGGCACAGGCTCGCCCTACACCAAGGAAGCCATCGACCTGACCCGCCACGCCAAGACGGTGGGAGCGGACGGGGCGTTGATCGTCACCCCCTACTATATCCGCCCTTCTCAGGCGGGCATGGCGGCGCATTTCGAGGCCATCGCCGACGCCGTCCAGCTGCCGATTCTGCTGTACAACGTGCCGCCGCGGACAGGGGCCGATCTGGCCAATGAGACGGTGGCGCGACTGGCCGCGCATCCGAACATCGTCGGCATCAAGGACGCCACCGGAGACATGGGCCGCGTCAGCTGGATGCGCGCCAACATCGGCGGACAGTTCGACCTGATCTCGGGCGATGATTCGAGCTATCTGGGTTATCACGCCCATGGCGGGGTCGGATTGATCTCGGTGGCTTCCAATGTCGCGCCCGAGGCCATGGTCGCCCTGCACAATGCGCTGGCGGCCGGCGATTACGCCACCGCCCGCGATTGGCAGAATCGGCTGATCGGCTTGTGCAAGGCGCTGTTCCTCGACAATTCGCCGGCGCCGACCAAATACGCCCTGGCCCGGTTGGGCCTGTGCAGCGAGGAGGCGCGCCTGCCGCTGTCGCCGACCGCTGACGCAGTCAAGCCGTTGATCGACCGCGCCATGGCGGATGCGGGCGTCGTCTGATGGCGCCGCAGCCGCAGTCCAAATCGAAACTCATCGCTGAAAATCGCCGCGCACGGTTCGACTATTTCCTTGAGGACAATATCGAGGCGGGCATTCAGCTGCTCGGCACCGAGATCAAGGCGTTGCGCGACGGCCGGGCCAATATCGCCGAAAGCTATGCGGCGGTGGAGGGGCGCGAGATCGTCCTGATCAACGCCGACATCCCGCCGTACAAACAGGCCAACCGCTTCAATCACGAGCCGCGCCGGCCGCGCAAACTGCTGTTGCACAGGAAGCAGATCGACCGGTTGATCGGGGCGGTGCAGCGCGACGGTCAGACGATCATTCCGCTGAAGCTGTATCTGAACGATGCGGGCAAGGCGAAGCTGGAGATCGCCCTGGCCAAGGGCAAGAAGCTGCACGACAAGCGCGAGGCCTCGGCTGAGCGCGACTGGCAGCGCGACAAGGCCCGACTGATGCGCGACAAGGGCTGAAGCCGGACGCTGTTCGCTCTCAGCCCAGCGGCCTGGCGTCGGTGACGCCCGGCAGATCGGCGAACCCATAGCCGCCCGCGCCGCCGGTTCCTGTGGACGGGTGGAACAGACCGCCCGTAATCAGGGCGAGAGCCGTGACCACGACCACGAGGATCGCGGCCAGGATTCCGATCCTGCGTTCGCGTCGTGTGAATAGTCCGTCAGTGCGTCGCATGGTCCAGCCTCCTGCTGGTAGACGAACGCCAAATGTTCGCCTCTGTTCCGCCTCATTTCAACATGGCAGAGTCGTGCGACACGCGAGCAACAGTTGATGGTTAGCGGGCCATGATCTCGCGCGCCCGGTCAAACACCGCCTCGAACATGGCGGGGGTCAGCCGGCCCGTGTTCGTGTTCAATCGGGAGCAGTGATACGAGTTCAGGATGACGTATCCGCCGGCCTCGCCCTCGGCGCCGTGGCCGGCCGGCATAGCCGAGGCGGGACGGCCGAACGCCTTCAGGATGTTGCGGCGCGACACATCGCCCAGGGTCACGATGACCTTCAGGTTCGGCAGCAAGGCCAGGCGGTCGATCAGGAAAGGGCGGCAGGTGGTCTCTTCGATCGGCAGCGGCTTGTTGCCGGGCGGGGCGCAGCGGACGGCGTTGGTGATCATGCAGTCGACCAGGGTGAGGTCGTCGTCGCCGTTCGGGTCATATTGGCCCTTGGCGAAGCCGGCCTTTTTCAGGGTGTCGTACAACAGCCAGCCGGCGTGATCGCCGGTGAAGGGCCGCCCCGTGCGATTGGCGCCGGTGCGGCCGGGCGCGAGGCCTGCGACCAGCAGCCGGGCGTTCGGATCACCGAAAGAGGGGGCGGGGCCGTTCCACCAGTCGGGGTTCTGGCGCGCGTTCTCCTGGCGATACTCGACCAGACGCGGGCAAAGGGGACAGTCGCGGGGGGGCTCGGGCGTCAGGCTCATTGACCGGCGCCCGTCTTGGGACGGCCGAACTCGGCCGCCAGGTCGTTCAGATCCAGGAAGGCGTCGGCCTGGCGGCGCAGCTCGTCGGCGATATGCGGCGGTTGGGTCTTCTGGGTCGAGACCACGGTGACGCGTACGCCCCGGGCCTGGACCGCCTGGACCAGCCGGCGGAAGTCGCCGTCGCCCGAGAACAGCACGACATGATCGAGGTGCGGGGCCAGCTCCAGCATGTCCACCGCGATCTCGATATCCATATTCCCCTTGATGCGGCTGTGGCCTTGGCCGTCCGTGAACCGCTTCACCGGCTTGGTCACGACCGAAAAACCGTTGTAGTCCAGCCAGTCGACCAGGGGCTTTACCGGCGAGAACTCTTCGCCCTCGACCACCGCCGTGTAATAATAGGCGCGTGTCAGGACGGATTTCTCGCGGAACCAGTCCAGCATCCGCTTGAAGTCCATATCGTGCTGCAAGGCGCGGGCGGCGGAATACAGGTTCGAGCCGTCGATGAAGATCGCCAAGCGGTCGGTGGAATGAAACATGGTCGAGGCCGTCAAAAGGAATGAAGAAAATGGCACCCGGCCGGACGCTGCGGTCGATGTGGGAATCGACGGCGCCCCCGATCTGGACGCCGCAGTCATCGTGGCGCTGGGCTGTAATGACAAGGGGGTCTGGGCCTCCTGCCACGAGGCGCTGGAAGCCGCCCTGGCGCGTTTTCGCAGCGAGGGCATCGATGTGGTGGCGCGGTCGTCCTGGTGGTCGTCCATGGCCTGGCCCGATCCGCAGGACCCGCCGTTCCTGAACGGGGTGGTCATCGTCGCCACGCGCCATGACCCCCACGACCTGATGGCGGCCCTGGGGCGGATCGAGGATGTCTTCGGCCGTCAGCGGTCGGTCCGCAACGCCCCGCGCACGCTGGATCTGGACCTGATCGCCTATGGGCGGCTAAGCGGCGATCTGGACGGACTGATCCTGCCGCACCCCCGCGCGGCCGAGCGCCGCTTCGTTATGGGGCCGATTGCGGAGATCGCGCCGGACTGGGTCCATCCCCACAGCGGGCTGGCCCAGGCCCTGGCGGCTTCGGCGACGGTGGGGCGTGACGCCCATCCGGTCTGAGGCCGCACTTTCGCCGCTCTGGCGTTGCAAAAGTCAGTCCCTATCTGTATTTCACGCGGTTCTCCCCCGCGTTCGAGGAATTTCATGGCCCGCGTCACCGTCGAAGACTGCATCGAAAAGGTACCGAACCGCTTTGGTCTGGTGCTGATGGCCGGCCACCGCGCCCGCAGCATCGCCAATGGCGCCGCCCTGACGATCGACCGCGACAACGACAAGAACCCGGTCGTGGCCCTGCGCGAAATCGCCGACGACACCGTCGTGCCGGACGAACTGCGCGAGACCATCATCACCACGCTGCAACGCGTCGATGAGCGCACCGAAGCCGAGGACGAAGCCGAAACGGTCGCCCTGCTGGCCGAACCGCAACACATGAACATGGCCGAGGCCGAGCTGATCCGCGCGCTGCAAAGCGACCGCGACGGCGGTCAGGAGGAGCGGTACTGACGCCCGAGGGAGCCCCTGGCGTCACTATCCTGCCGGCGCGGACCGAGACGGTTCCGCCGGCGCCCCAAACTGCAAACAAAAACGACCCTGTTTCGACTGCAGAACCGGCGCCCGCCATCAAGCGTGCGCCGGTTCTTCGTCAGTTCGAGCTGATCGAGGCCGTCAAGGCCTATGACCCGACCGCCGACGAAGCGCTGCTGAACCGCGCCTATGTCTATGCGATGAAGATGCACGGCTCGCAGATGCGGGCCTCGGGCGATCCCTATTTCGCCCACCCGATCCAGGTCGCGGGCATACTGACCGACTACAAGCTCGACACCGCCACCATCGTCACGGCCCTGCTGCACGACGTGGTCGAGGACACCTCGGCGACGCGCGACGACATCGCCCAGATGTTCGGCGAAGAGGTCGCAGTCTTGGTCGAAGGCGTGACCAAGCTGAGCCGGCTGGAGCTTCAGGCTGAACACACCCGCCAGGCCGAGAACCTGCGCAAATTCATTCTGGCCATCAGCCGGGACGTGCGGGTGCTGCTGGTCAAGCTGGCCGACCGGCTGCACAACATGCGCACCCTCCAGTACGTCAAGCCGGAGAAGCGCGAGCGGATCAGCCGCGAGACCCTGGAAGTCTATGCCCCGCTGGGACGGTCGATCGGCATCCACTCGATCGCGTCCGAGTTGGAAGAACTGGCCTTCACCCATCTGAATCCGACCGCCAAGACCGCCATCGAGCGGCGGCTGGAGGCGTTGAAGCTTGAACACGGTCGCGCCATCGAAGGCGTGTCCGGCGAGGTCGAGCGGGTGTTGTCCGAAGCGGGCGTGGGCGCCCATGTGTTCGGGCGGCAAAAGACGCCCTATTCGATCTGGCGCAAGCTGCAGCGCAAGTCGGTCGGTTTCTCGTCCCTGTCCGACATCTATGGTTTCCGGGTCATCGTCGAGGCGGAAGACGACTGCTACCGCGCCCTGGGCGTCATCCACCGCGAATGGCCGATGGTGCCGGAGCGGTTCAAGGATTTCATCTCGACGCCCAAGTCGAACAACTATCGCTCGCTTCACACCACTGTGGTCGGGCCGCGCGGCCTCCGGATCGAGATGCAGATCCGCACCGAGGCGATGGACCGCGTGGCGGAAGACGGGGTGGCGGCCCACTGGCGCTACAAGAACAAGTCCTATGGCTTCGACCATGAAGCCATGGCCAAGGGCGGCGGACGCGATCCGCTGCAGAACCTGCGCCATCTGGTGCAGGTGATCGAACACGGCGAAGGCGGCGAAGACTGGGTCGAGCACGCCAAGCTCGAAATGTACCTGGATCAGGTGTTCGTCTTCACGCCCAAGGGGCGGCTGGTGACCCTGCCGCGCGGCGGCATGCCGCTGGACTTCGCCTACGCCGTCCACACTGAGGTCGGGGACACGGCCGTGGGGGTGAAGGTCAACGGCGAACTGAAGCCGATGCGGACGCCGCTTCAGAACGGCGACGTCATCGAGATCATCCGGGGGGCGAAACGGGAAGTGCCCGCCGACTGGCGCAGCCTGACCGTCACCGGCCGGGCCCGCTCGGCCATCCGTCGGCACATTCGGACCTCGGAACGCGAGGAGTTCGTGAAATTGGGCCGGGTGGCGCTGCAGCAGACCCTGGCGCGGATCGACAAGACCCTGGCCGAGGTGTCGTTGAAACCGATCCTGGAGACCCTGGCGGTCGCCGGCGATGATGATGTGTTCGAAAGCCTGGGCCGCGGCCGTCTGTCGCCGACGGCGGTGGCGGAAACCCTATTCCCGGCCTTGAAGGGGCGGCTGAAGGCCGGACCCGAGAAACAGCGGATCGAAAGCGACACCGCCCGTCTGTTCGTGCGCGGCGGGGGGCTGACGCCGGGCGTCAGCGTCCATTTCGGTCAGTGCTGCACCCCGGTGCCGGGCGATCGGATTGTCGGCATTCTGGAGCCCGAGATCGGCCTGACGGTCCATACGATCGACTGCCAGTCCCTGGCGGCCTTCGCCGATGACGACTCGGTCTGGCACGACCTGCAATGGACGCCCCAGGCCGAGACCGACGCCGTGGCGGCGGTTCGACTGAATGCGACCATTCGCAACGCGCCGGGCGTGCTGGGCCAGGTGACGACCCTGATCGGCGAGGCGGGCGGCAATATCATCAATCTGTCGATGGCCTACCGCCAGCAGGACTTCTTCGATGTGACCATCGACGTCGAGGTCGAAGACGCCAAACATGCGACCATGCTCATGGCGGCGCTGCGGGCCAATCCGTCCGTCGATAACGTGGATCGCGGTCGAGGCTGAGCCTTTGACTCGAGGGGCCGAGGCGCTAAGACCGCGCCATGAACACCCAAGACGTCCTCAACGAATTCCGTGACGCCGGCGCCCTGCGCGAAGGCCATTTCGTCCTGTCGTCCGGCCTGCACAGCCCGGTCTTCCTGCAGAAGAACCTGGTCTTCATGCAGACGGACCGCTGCGAGCGGCTGTGCAAGGCGCTGGCGGACAAGATCGTCGCGACCGTGGGGCCGGTGGACGTCGCCATTTCGCCGGCTGTGGGCGGGATTATTCCGGGATATGAGACCGCGCGTCACCTGGGCGTGCCGTCGATGTATGTCGAACGGGAAGGCGGGCAGTTCAAGCTGCGGCGCGGCTTCTCGGTCGAGCCGGGGCAGAAGGTGGTGATGGTCGAGGACATCGTCACCACGGGCCTGTCGTCGCGCGAATGCATCGCCGCCATCCAGGCTGCTGGAGGCGAAGTGGTTGCGGCCGCCTGTATCGTCGATCGTTCGGGGGGCAAGGCGGACGTCGGCGTGCCGCTGATCGCCCTGGCGTCTCTGGAAGTGCCGGCCTATCCGGCCGACGCCCTGCCGCCGGAACTGGCGGCCTTGCCGATCGAAGATCCGGGCAGCCGCAGACTTTCGAAATGATGTTCGGTTTGGCGAGGAGCTGAGATGCGCGAACGGGTCAGGCTGGGCGTCAACATCGACCATGTCGCCACTGTGCGCAACGCGCGGGGCGGGACGCATCCCGATCCGGCCCGTGCCGCCGAGGCGGCCCTGGCCGCCGGCGCCGACGGAATCACCGCCCATCTGCGCGAAGATCGTCGCCACATCACCGACGCCGACATCGACGTGCTCAGCGCCCTGTGCGCCCGGGCCGGCAAGCCGCTGAACTTCGAGATGGCGGTGACGGAGGAGATGCTGGCGATCGCCCTGCGCCATCGACCCCACGCCGCCTGTCTGGTGCCCGAACGGCGTGAGGAGGTCACGACCGAGGGCGGTCTGGCCGTGGCGGGGCACGAGGCGCGGATCGCGCCGGTGGCCCAGGCCCTGGCCGAGGCGGGCATCCGGGTGTCCCTGTTCATCGAACCGTCCGAAGACCAGGTCGAGGCCGCCGCCGCCGTCGGCGCTCAGGTGGTCGAGTTCCACACGGGTCGCTATTGCCTGCTGACCGATCCCGGCGAGCGGGAGGTCGAGTTCGAACGGATCGCCGCCGCCGCCGCCCAGGCCGATATCCTGGGGCTTGAGGTTCATGCCGGCCATGGGCTGGATTACGACACGGCGCCGCGCATGCTGGCGATCCCCGAAGTGCGTGAGCTGAACATCGGCCATTTCCTGATCGGCGAGTCCATCTTCGTCGGCCTGGATTCCGCGATCCGACGTATGCGGGCGGCGATGGACGCTGCCCTGTGATCATCGGCGTCGGCGCGGACCTGTCGGATATTCGCCGCATCCAGGCCTCGCTGGATCGGTTCGGCGAGCGGTTCAAGCAGCGCTGTTTCACCGAAATCGAGCGGACGCGGTCGGATCGCAAGCCTGACGCCGCCTGGAGCTACGCCAAGCGGTTCGCCGCCAAGGAGGCCTGCGCCAAGGCCCTGGGCACCGGGATGCGGGCCGATGTCTATTGGCGCGACATGGGGGTGGTGAACCTGCGCTCGGGCCAGCCGACCCTGGCCCTGACGGGACATGCCGCCGACCATCTGGCGCGGCTGACCCCGGCTGGTCATGAGGCGAAAATCCACCTGACCCTCAGCGATGAACACCCCTATGCACTCGCCTTCGTGGTGATCGAAGCCTTGCCGGTGTCGTAATCGCGATATACCCGTCACGAGACGACCGCGCAGACGCGGCAAGGGGATGCCTGATCGCATGAGCGAAGACCAGAAGCCGCACGACGCCGATGCGGCCAAGACCAACGCGACCGACGCCACGCCGGAGGAAGTCTTCGCCGCGTCCGAGGCCGACGCGCCTGTGGAGGCGGTGAAGGATCCCGCCGCCGAAAAGCGCCCGGTCTGGAGCGACAAGGGGGATGCGCCGTTCGAGGACGAGCCGACGACTCCGGTCTATGCGCGCAAGCCGGCCAAGAAGGCCAAGGCCGAACAGAGCGCCGGCGACGAGACGATGGAGATCGTCAAGACGATCTTCTTCGCTCTGCTCATCGCCATGGTGCTGCGGATTTTCCTGTTCCAGCCCTTCACCATACCGTCGGCTTCGATGGAGCCGAACCTGTACGAAGGCGACTATATCGTCGTGTCGAAATGGTCCTACGGCTATTCGAAACACTCGATCCCGTTCAGCCCGCCGCTGTTTGACGGACGCATCATGGGGTCCGCGCCCAAGCGCGGCGATATCGTGGTGTTCAAGCTGCCGCGCGACGACAAGACCGACTTCATCAAGCGGGTGATCGGCCTTCCGGGCGACCGCATCCAGATGATCGCCAACAAGCTGTATATCAACGACAAGCCGGTTCAGGATGTCGTCGTCAGCCAAGGTGAAATCGACGACATCTTCGGCGCGCACCCGGTCGCCGAGGTCCGCGAGACCTTGCCGGAAGGCAAGAGCTTCATGACCCAGGACTTCGGCCCCGGCAACGACCTGGACGACACCCCGGTCTATGAGGTGCCGGTCGGCCATTACTTCATGATGGGCGACAATCGCGACAACTCGATCGACAGCCGGGTCGAACAGTCCAGCGGCGTGGGCATGGTCCCGGCCGAGAACCTGGTCGGCAAGGCGGAGATCATCCTTTTCTCGTGGAAGCCCGGATCGTCGCTGTGGAACCCTGTGAGCTGGTTCAACGTGCGGCTCGACCGGTTCTTCAACGTCCTGCACTGATGGCCAATTTACGGGCCGAGGCTGTCACGGCGCTGCAGACGCGCATTGGCCATCCCTTCAAGGATACGGCGCTTTTAGAGCGCGCCCTGACCCACGCCAGCGTGGGCGAGGGCGCGCCGGTCGGCGTGCACGGGCCGCGTGACAACGAGCGGCTGGAGTTCCTGGGCGACCGGGTGCTGGGTCTGCTGGTGGCCGAGAAGCTGTCGCGGGACTATCCCACCGCAAACGAGGGCGAACTGTCGTCCAGCCTGCACGCCCTGGTCGACAAGACCGCCTGCGCGCGGGTGGGCGAGGCCCTGGGCGTCGGCGCTGCGCTGCGTCTGTCTCCAGGCGAAACCAAGACCGGCGGGCGCCGCAAGGTCGGGGTCATCGCCGACGCGGTCGAGGCCATCCTGGCGGCCGTCTATCTGGACGGCGGGCTGGAGGCGGCGCGGACCTTCTTTGACAAGGCCTGGGCGGAGGAGTTTTCGGCCTCGCCGTCGCGGACCGTGACCAACCCCAAGTCGGCGCTGCAGGAGTGGGCCCAGGCCAAGGGCCGTCCACTGCCGACCTATCGTGTCGCGGATCGGACGGGTTCGGATCATGCCCCGACTTTCACGGTCGAGGTGTCGGTCGATGGCGTGGAGCCCTTGACCGCACAGGGGCGTTCGCGTCAGGAGGCGGAGAAGGCGGCCGCAACGGCCCTTTTGAAACGTGAAGGCGTGATTTGACCGATATCGAAAACCAGCGGGCGGGCTTCGCCGCCATCATTGGCGCGCCGAACGCCGGCAAGTCCACGCTGGTGAACCGGCTGACCGGGTCCAAGGTCTCCATCGTCACCCAGAAGGTGCAGACGACGCGCTTCCCCGTGCGCGGCATCGCCATGGAAGGCGACGCCCAGATCGTGCTGGTGGACACCCCCGGCATCTTCACCCCTCGCCGTCGCCTGGACCGGGCCATGGTCGCCTCGGCCTGGGGCGGGGCACAGGACGCGGACATCGTCGTCCATCTGATCGACGCCCAGTCGCACATCAACTCGGAAGGCCGTGAAGGCACGGCGGCGGATCGCCGCTCGGCCGAGGATACCGAGACCATCATCGCCAATCTGCAGTCGACCGGAACCAAGGTGGTTCTGGCGCTGAACAAGATCGACGGCATGCGCCGCGACACCCTGCTGGCCCTGTCGCAGAAACTGTTCGAGAGCGGCGTCTATGAGGAGGTCTATATGATCTCCGCCGCCAATGGCGACGGGGTCGAGGACCTGAAACAGCGGTTGGCGCGGTCGATGCCCCAGGGGCACTGGCTCTATCCCGAGGATCAGGCAGCGGACGTGCCCGTGCGGGTGCTGGCGGCCGAGATCACGCGCGAGAAGGTCTATCTGCGCGTCCACGAGGAACTGCCCTATTCGGCGGCGGTGGAGACCACCAGTTTCGAGGACCGCGCCGACGGCTCGGCCCGGATCGAACAGACCATCTATGTCGAGCGCGAGAGCCAGCGGCCCATCGTCCTGGGCAAGGGCGGCCAGACCCTGAAATGGATCGGCCAGAAGTCGCGCGAGGAGCTGAACGAGATCCTCGGCCGACAGGTCCACCTGTTCCTGACCGTCAAGGTCGATCCCAAATGGCAGGATTCGCGGGCCCTCTATGCCCAGTTCGGTCTCGATTTCGACGTCTGAGTTCCCGTGTTTGAAGTGCCGCGTACCCCTGGGGGCCATCCCCGGCTCGTTCTGGGCGTCCTTGGGGCGCTGATCCTCGGCGGGGCGGTCTGGGCCGGCTTTTCCACGGCCGTGAAACCGACCAGCGACGCGGTTCTGGCCTCCATACGTCCCGACACGCCGCCGCGTCCGCCCCTGGTGGTGGTCGAGGACTTGCCGCAACTGGCCGCGCGGCTCGACCGAGAGGCGGCCGCCGGCCGGTTCATGGGGGCGGTGCTGGTGGCCAAGGGCGATCAGGTGCTGTTCCGCCAGGTCTATGGCGAGGCGAACTATGAGCAGGACCGCCCGCTGAAGCTGGACTCGCGCTTCCGGCTGGCCTCGATTTCGAAACAGTTCACCGCCACGGCGATCCTGCGACTGCAGGATGAAGGGAAGCTGAGCGTCTCGGATCCGGTCTGCAAATGGATTCAGCCCTGTCCGAAGGCCTGGGAGCCGGTGCGGATCAGCCACCTGTTGTCGCACACTTCGGGCATTCCGGACCTGATGGCGCGGCCGGGTTGGGGCATGCGGCGCACGACGCCGGCGACCCTGAACGAGCTGACCGAGGATTCGAAACAGTTCGGCCTGCAATTC
Organism: Brevundimonas sp.; assembly: GCF_030656255.1. Classification (GTDB taxonomy): domain Bacteria; phylum Pseudomonadota; class Alphaproteobacteria; order Caulobacterales; family Caulobacteraceae; genus Brevundimonas. Next base: position 24,607 of record NZ_JAUSOE010000059.1, read on the forward strand.
TCGCCGGGGACCAAGGTTCGTTACGATAACGCGGGCTTCAATCTGGCGGCCGCCATTGTCGAGACCGCCAGCGGCCGGCCCTATGAGGCCTATATGCACGAGACCTTCTTCGGCCCTCTGGGGATGAAGGATAGCGGACTGGACCTGGACGGCGGCGACCATGGGGTGATCATGGGCTACGCCAACTTCCCGGCCGGACTGGCGGCCCAGCCGAACGCCAACACCTCCATCGTCGCAGGCGCAGGCGCGGTCTATTCGACGCTGGACGATCTGCTGGTGTGGCAGAGGGCGCTGCACCGGGGGGCGCTGCTGAAGCCGTTCAGCTATCAGCAGATGCTGGCCGACCACGCCCCGGCCGACACGCCCAAGGAGCGCGGCCATCCGCGCCGCGACTGGGGATACGGAGTATTCTCCAATCGGCTGGGCGATCAGGTCCGGCCCAGCTTCCAGGATCGCCAAATCTATCATACCGGCAGCTGGGGCGGGTTCCGCAACCTGATGCTGTATCAGCCCGAGGCCGATGTGACGGTGATCGTGCTGTCGAACAACTATCACCTCCGCGACCAGGTCTTCCTGATCAGCCAGCAGGCCATGGCCGAGGCCCTGGGCCGGGACTTCCCCACGACCCTGGCCCGCTGATCGCCCGTCAGGTCGGCAGCATCGACCCCGTTTCGATGTAGCGCTGGTGCCAGGACAGGGCTTCGTTCAGCAGATGCGGCGACTGAAGGCCGTAGGAGCCCTTCAGCGCACGGTCGTAATAGTCGTTCAGCGCATCGCGGTATTTGGGATGGGCGCAGTGGGCGATGATCAGCTTGGCGCGCTGTTTCGGCGACAGGCCGCGCAGGTCCGCCAGGCCCTGTTCGGTGACGATGACCTGAACGTCCTGGGTGATGTGGTCGACGTGGCTGGCCATGGGCACGATGGCCGAGATGGCGCCCCCCTTGGCCGTCGAAGGCGTGACGAAACAGGAGATGAAGGCGTTGCGCGAGAAGTCGCCCGAGCCGCCGATTCCGTTCTGAATGCGCGACCCCATGACCTGGGTCGAGTTGACGTTGCCGTAGATGTCGGCCTCGATCAGGCCGTTCATGGCGATACAGCCCAGGCGGCGGATCAGCTCGGGATGGTTCGAGATCTCCTGCGGGCGCAGGATGATCTTGCCGCGGAACTGCTCCATCCGACTGTTCATATCCGCAGCGGCTTCGGGGCTGAGGGAGAAGGCGGTGGCCGATGCGACGGTCAGCTTGCCGGCGTCCAGCAGGTCCAGCATCCCGTCCTGGATCACCTCCGTATAGGCGGCCATCCGCTCGAACGGGCTGTCCATCAGGCCCGCCAGTACGGCGTTGGCGACATTGCCGACGCCTGATTGCAACGGCAACAAAGCGGACGGCAGGCGGCCGACCCGGACCTCGTGCTTCAGGAACTCGATCAGGTGGCCGGCGATGGCGCGGGCGGTGGCGTCCGGCGCGGCGAAGGGCAGGTTGCGGTCCGGAGCCTCGGTCTCGACGATGGCGACGATCTTGGCCGGATCACAGCGGAGGGTCGGCTGGCCGATCAACTGGTCGGGACGGGTCAGGGGGATGGGCACACGGTCGGGCGGCAGGGCGGTGCCGTAATAGATGTCGTGCATCCCCTCCAGCGCCGGATTCTGCCAGGCGTTGACCTCCAGGATCACCCGCTCGGCCCTGTCCAGCCAGGTCTTGTTGTTGCCAATGGACGAGGACGGCACCAGGCTGCCGTCGGCGTTGATGGCCGAGACCTCGACTACGGCGGTGTCCAGCGGGCCCAGCACGCCCTGCCAGACCATGGGCGCCAGCTGGCTGAGGTGCATGTCCAGATAGTCCATCTGGCCCGAGTTGATCTTCTCACGCGCGATGGGGTCGGAGTTGTAGGGCAGGCGGCGTTCTATGCCGTCGGCCTTGGCCAGGGCGCCGTCCAGTTCCGGCCCGGTCGAGGCGCCGGTCCAGAGGTTCAGGCGGAAGGCGTCGCCGGCGGCGTGGGCGGCCTCGATCCGCGTCGCCAGAGCCGGCGGCACGGCCTTCGGGTAGCCCGAGCCGGTGAAGCCGCTCATGCCCACGGTCGAGCCGGCGGGAATCAGAGCGGCCGCGTCCTGGGCGGACATCAGTTTGGAGCGCAGGGATTGGCTGCGAATACGCGACATGGGGCTCTTCAAGGTTACGGCCGGGGAGGGCCTGGCAGGTCGGGGCTGGGCTTGGGCGTCGCGGTCTCGACGGTCCATTGGACCTTGGTCGAGCTTGTCCCCTTCGTCCATGATCTTCGTCAAATGTTCAAAGGCTAAGCACCGGCGGCGATCAGGCCCTAGCCTGTTTTCGAAAGCCGAGAACAGGAGTAGAACGAACTCATGATCGCCGCTCTCGCCGCCCTGGCCCTGATATCCGCCCCGTCGCAAGCCATGCAGGACCCCGTCTTCGCCGCAGAGGCCGTGGTGGACCAGATGCATGGGGCGGCGTCGCGCGCTGACGCCGACGCCTATTTCGATCTGTTTACAGCAGATGCCCGCTTCATCGGGACGGACGCGACCGAGCGCTGGACGCTGGCGCAGTTCAAGGCCTATGCGACGCCCTATTTCTCGCGCGGGCAGGGGTGGACCTATCGGCCGCACGACCGGGTGGCGACCCTGGCGCCCGGCGACTGTCGCTGCATCGTCTGGTTCGACGAACTGCTGGACAATGACGCCTATGGGCTGACGCGCGGTTCGGGCGTGCTGCGGCGGACCGAGGACGGCTGGAAGATCGAGCAGTATGTGTTGAGCATGCCCATTCCGAAGGACAAGGCGAAGGCCGTGGTGGCCCTGATCGAGGCGCCGGAGGCGGCGGATCCCGTTCCCTGATGGATTTTCATGAAGAGGCTTTCGTCCTGTCGGCGCGCGCCCATGGGGACACCGGCGCCGTGGTGGACCTGCTGACCGAGACCCATGGACGGCGCGCGGCCTATGTGGCGGGCGGGGCGTCACGCAAGATGCGGCCGTTTCTGCAGGCCGGGGCGCGGGTGGTGGCGGATTATCGGGCGCGGACGTCGGATCATCTGGGCGGGGCGCGGCTGGAGCCGGTGGGCGAGGGGCCTAGCGCCCTGTTCGACGACGCCCTGGCCCTGACCGGACTGGCGGCGGCGGCGGGGGTGGCCCAGGGCGCTCTGCCGGAGCGCGAGCCTCATCCCGGCGTCTTCCTGGCTTTCGAGGCCCTGATGGGGGCCTTCGCCCTGCCGGACGTCTGGCCGGCCATCTTCGTGCGGTTCGAGGCGGGCTTGCTGGAGGACCTGGGCTTTGGTCTTGATCTGTCGAAATGCGCGGCGACCGGGACGGCGGACGACCTGATCTATGTCAGCCCTCGCACCGGACGGGCCGTCAGCCGCGAAGCCGGCGCCCCCTATGCCGACAAGATGCTGACGCTGCCGCCCTTCATGCTTGGGGCGCAGGCGGGACTGGTCGAGGGGGACGTCAAGGCGGGATTCGACCTGACGGGGCATTTCCTGGAGCAGTTCGTCTTTCATCCGCAAAACAAGCCCCTGCCGGCCGCGCGTGTCTGGATGCTGGACAAGCTGGCCGAGACGGGACGTCTTTAGGCGAGGGCCCTGGTTCAAGTCCCATAGCGCGCCGGTTCGGTGCGAGGCTCGCGTTCATTTTTGCGCCTCGCAAGCGTGAGGCGACGGCGTTCGCCTGAACCCTTCTTCAAGTCTGTCTCGAAAAACAACCATGGGAATTCACGCCAGGCGACATGGCGCGTCATGGTTGTGGGGGTCGACTTTCAACGGGGCCACGCGACCCTCCATCCGAGGCCTCAATCGAATGGAAGGAGACAACCATGGCTATTCCGACACCGGTGAACGGTCAGATCACCGACGCCGTCACCCAGGCGAATGTGAAGGTCCTTGGCGACGCCCCGGCGATGGCCATGGGCGCGATCTATCAGTCGCTCGCCCACTCCACCGGCATTCTCTACGAGAACGCGACCTCCTCGCAGCAACAGCTGGCGATCGCCGCCCAGGCCGCGACCAATCAGGGCGTGATCCAGATCTACAGCGTCGACACCATGGCCGGCGCGGTCGCCACATCGAAGATCGCCCAGTCGGATACGCCCGACAACATGATGGCCCTTCTGACGGCCCTGCGCGCCGTCGGTCCCACGGCCGCGGTTTCCTGATTTTCCGTCCCGCAAAACCCAAAACAGAAGGACTTGAGACATGGCGCTTCCGACACCCGTCAACGGCATGATCACCGACGCCGTCACCCAGGCCAACGTCAAGGTGCTGGGCGACGCCCCGGCCATGGCCATGGGCGCGATCTATCAGTCGCTCGCCCACTCCACCGGAATTCTCTACGAAAACGCCGCCTCTTCGCAGCAGCAACTGGCCATCGCCGGCCAGGCCGCGACCAATCAGGGCGTCATCCAGATCTACAGCGTCGATACCATGGCCGGCGCTGTCGCGGCCAGCAAGATCAGCCAGTCGGACACGCCTGACAATCTGTTGTCCCTGCTGACGGCCCTGCGCGCCACGGCGGCCTGACGCCGCCCTTGGATATCCGTGAAGGCTGCGGCGGGAGGCTGGCGCCCGCCGCGCCAACCCCTGGAGGACGACCATGGTCGAGGCGAAGATGAACGAGAAGACGGCGGAAAAATCCGCACAGACCCTCGGCGACTTCGAGGAGATTCTGAAGCTCATGCTGGAGCTCAGCAAGAACCCCGCGACGGCCCCCACGGCGGAATCGGTCGCCAATACCCTGCTGACCGTCATCGGCTCGGGTCCCAGCTTCGCGGCGATGCAGAGCCTGGTGGCCGCCAATCAGGCCAGCGGGATGATGTACCACAACGCCGTCGCCAACCAGCAGACCACAAACATCCTTGGCATGGTCGCGACCATGAACTGCGTCCAGGCGCTGATGGACAAGCCGTCCGTCATTCCGTGGCCGGACATCGGTCCGCGTCGTGAGGAGCCATTCGAATGACACGCGAGGACAAGCGATTGAGAACGGAAGAAGGGCTCGCCGTCTCGGCCTGTCGGGACGACGCCCTGCTGCTGTGCGCCGGAGCCGGCGTGTGCAACGCCGGTCTGATCACCATCATGGCCTCGGCGGACGCCTTCGCCGCGCGTCTGGCCGCTTCGACGCAGCATGCGGCGGAACTGTCGACGCTGCAGATCCGGCAACTGGCGGCCAGTCTGTCTGACATGCAGCAGGTTCGCACGGTCCGGACTGCCGACGTCGGCGTGCGGTCGGTGTCGCAAGTTCGTCAGGAGCCTGCGCCATCGGCCTTCTACGGCGCGCCGGTCGTCACCTGAGCATCAAGAAAAGGGGGAGGCTTCGTCGTGAGCGACACGGTCAACGCACAGATCACCGACGCCGTCACCCAGACCAACGTCAAGGTGCTGGGCGAGGGGCCGGCGGAAGCCATGGCCGTATCGGTCCAGGCGGTGGCGCACGCCACCAGTCTTTCGGTCGAGAACGCCAGCCAGACCCAGGGGGGCATGCAGCAGATCAATAACGCCGCCGTCGGCGCCCTGATCGCCAAGATTCTCGAAATCGCGGTCTGAGCCATGGCCTATCCGACCGCCGTGAACAGTCAGATCACCGATGCGGTGACGCAGCAGAACCTGATGGTCCTGGGCGCCGCCTCCACGATCGCCATGGGCTCGATCTATCAGAGCGCGGCCCATTCGACGGCGATCGTGTTCGAGAACGCGGTCCAGGCCCAGCGCCAGGCCTCGATCTGCGCCCAGGCCGCCACCAACCAGGGCGTGATGCAGGTCTATGAGATGGGAAGCATGGTCTCGGCCATCGCCACCACGCGGATCGCCGCCCGACCGCCGGCGCCCAGCCCGCTCGAAAACGCCCTTGTTCTGCTTATCGCCGCCAAACTGCTGAATCTCTAGAATTGTCAGGATCTGAACCATGGCCGCCGACACGCCCGTCAACTCGCAAGTCACCGACGCGGTCACCCAGACCAACGTTAAGGTGCTGGGCGAAGCGCCGGCCCAATCGATGGCGCTGGTCTATCAGAGCATGGCCCATTCGATCTCTCTGGCCATGCAGAACGCCCAGCAGGCGCAAGGGGGGCTGCAGCAGATCGGCAACGCCGTCACCTCCAGCGCCGTCACCATGATCATGAACGCGGCGCAGAAATAGCGCCTTCATCTGAAACGAGAGCTTTCGCGCCGTGACCGAACCGACCGTCAACAGCCAGATCAAGGACGCCGTTCAGACCTCGACGAACTGGGCGCTGGGCTTCGCGCCGCTCGAGCAGGGCACGCCCTCGACCTCGACGCGCGTCTCGGCCGGCGGCGCCATCGCCTACGACAAGGCCACCCAGGCGGCGGCTCTGTCGGTGCAGGACGCCGCCGATTACCAGCGCAACATGCTGTCCATCAGCACCACCGTCCAGGGCAAGGCCATGGCCATGATGCTGGCGTCGGGCGGGATGAACGAACCGGCGCTTATCGCCTACGCCATGGCCCTGGTCAGTTCGTTCGCGGCGCCGATCGCGGCGGGCCTGGCGGCGGAATCCGTCACCACGGCGGTCAAGACCTTTCCCAGAAACTAGCCGAAGAGAGAGAAGGAGCAGCCATGTCCCGTTTGACCCTATCGAAGATGAGCGACGCCGAGGCCGTCGTCCAGGAAGCGGAAACGCTGGAATGGGAGACGCGATGCGAGACCGAGCGGTGGAGCGACGCCGCAGAAGACAGACCCTCGGCCGAACGGTTTGAGGAAAGCCAGTCCAGATATCAGGAACTGCGTGCTGCGGCGGAGGCGATGGTCGCCATTCTGTACCGAATGCAGGAGCCGTTGCTGACCGATCCCTATGCGCCCTGGGCGGCGAAGCTGATGGTCAAGGCGCGCGGCCTGTTGACCGATATCGAAGACGGCGAGCTGGTCGAGAAGATCTCGTTCGTCTCCGCCGGCTCCGACAAGGAATGAGGCCGGACAGGAGGGTTTGATGACAGACGATTCTCCTACGCCTGAGGCCGCCGGCGGCGAGCCGCAGGTTCCGGCTGCGGATCCCATTGTCGTGGCGGCCCGCCGGATGGTCGCCGAGGTCTTCAGGACCTCGGCTGCGCGCCTGCCGGAGTTGCTGGCGGCTCAGTCGCCGCCGGACACGCCGATTCCCCAGTTCACCGAGGCCATGATCGAGCAGCTTCAGGTGCAGCTGACGCGGGCTCTGGGGCTGCCGCCCGATGAAGACGGATCCGCCCGATGACGGATGCGCAAGGGGCGAGTGGACGACATCTCTATGACTCCATATCGGAGCAGAAACACACGGTCGTCGACAGTTTCGCCGATCAGCGCGAGCTGTTGAAACGCGCCGTGGCCGAGCAACGCCTGGCGGCCATGCCCGAAGACATGCAGCGCGCGGCGAGGGGGCCTTCCGCCCAGGTCAGTCTCGAGATCGTCGAGGCCTTGCAGAAGATCATCGCGCGCGAGGTGACACGGCAGTTGGACCTCGCGATCTGCGCAATGATCGAACGGACCGCCGCATCGTCATCGGCCGTCGCGCCGGCTCACGAGGCGTCAGCCGGCCAATAGCTGTCAATATTTGCAAGCATCGCGTGAACTGGCTTCACAAAAAGAAATAATGCCCGTCTAAGTAGTATGACTGGGGCTGTTTCAAACTCTGGTTGATGTGACGTCGTCGATCCAGCATCGCGACGAGACCTCGACCGGTACGCTCCCGTTGGTTCTGCCAGGCCAAGCGTAGGGGGCGAGCTCGTTTTGAGCTTGATGGTCACTCCTCACGCCGAGGGGGAGTGACGGATATGAATGTCGTCCGGTTGTTTCCGGATTGGGAGACGGAAAGCGGAGAGGAAAGGGCGCCTGCGACGCCTTCGCCGCCTGAGCGGCGTTCTGCTTCCCATCGTTCAGCGCCGCGTACGCCGTCGCCTGTCGAGATTCTGGCCCGAGCGGCCGGCGGCGATCGGGGCGGGGGTCCAAAAGCCGGGTTGACGCCAGCGGGCGTGATCGCGCGCGCTCTGGACCGGCCGCCGTCAATGGACCGCTTCTGGGCGATCTGGATGGCGCATCAGAGCAGTCTGCGGCAGCGAAGCCTGCGGCTCTCCGGCGGCAATCGGGCCGACGCCGAGGACGCGTTGAGCGCGGCCATGGTGCGGGCGGCCCAGGCCTTTGACCGTCAGCCGGTGCAGAACCCCGGGGCCTGGCTGGTGCGGATCCTGCACAACGCCTGCATGGATCAGCACCGCCAGAACGCCAATCGCATTCCCATCGCGACAGAGGACGCCGATCTGCCGTCACCCTCCGCCGCCGCCTGGGTCAAGGCGGCGCCGTCGCCGGAGGAGGCGCTGTCGCAGCAGGAAAGCGATGCAGCCTGGGGCCGGGCCATGAACGCTCTTCCGGCCGCCTTGGTCGAACCCTTGCGGCTTCATCTGGACGACTGGAGCGACGACCGTATCGCCGCCCATCTGAACATCAGCCGAGAACTGGTCCGCAAGCGTCGCCAGTTGGCCAAGAACCGGCTGCGGCTGCTGCTGGACCTTTAGCCGAAGGTGAAGGCGAAGACCTGGACGCCGGGATCGAGAAACTCGATCTCGAAGGTGCGTTCGCGCACTGGGCCTGACTGGCGGATCAACTGATACAGGCGCTGCTGGTCGATGCGGCCCACCCCTTGGGCGTCGATGTCGGAGCCGGCGTCGGCGCCGGGCGCCTGGCCGTCGATCAGGACGCGGAAACGCGGCGTCGCGCCGGTCGCGCCCGGCCCCATGACCAGATGCAGGTCGCGGGCCTTGAAGCGGAACGAGACCCGTCCGCCCGCCGCCGCCAGTTCGGCGTGCTCGCGCGTCACGCGCCAGCGCCCGACCAGGCTCCAGTCGTTCAGGTCCAGCGGGCTGGCCACATAGGTCTTGACGGCGTCGCGGGCGAGGCCGCCCGGCGAGCGGAAGTTTTCGGCGCGGGCGTAGCCGACATAGGTCTCGGGCGAGCCGAGCTGGTCCATGGCGGCGGCGGCCTCGGCGCCCTGGGCCTGAACCCGGACCACGTCGGCGGCGACATCGGCGGCCCCGGCCTCCTTGAGCAGTTGCTGGATGACCCGTTCCGAGCCCTCATAGTCGCCCTCGCCGAAATGGTGGTGGCGAATGCGGCCCTGGGCGTCGATGAAGTAATGGGCGGGCCAGTACTGGTTCTTGAAGGCGCGCCAGATGGCGAAATCATTGTCCATGGCGACCGGATAGTCGACGCCGAGACGGCGCACCGCGTCGCGGACATTGGCCTCTGACTTCTCGAAGGCGAACTCGGGCGTATGGACGCCGATCACGACCAGGCCCTGATCCTTGTACTTGTCGGCCCAGGCCCGGACATAGGGCAGGGCGCGCAGGCAGTTGATGCAGGAATAGGTCCAGAAATCCACGACCACCACCTTGCCGCGCAGTTGCTCCGGCGTCAGGGGCGGGGAGTTGATCCAGGTGGTGGCTCCGGTCAGGGGCGGCATGACGCCCTCGACCGGCAGGTTGGCCAGGTCCGTCGGGGCCGCGTTCATCGGCGCGCCGCGGCCGATGGTGGTCAGCAGCGCCTGTTCCAGCCTTCCGGTGCTGCCGGCCGAGATCCGGGTCAGAAGGCCCGTGTCCAGGCCCAGGCCGATGGCGACGACGCCGATCAGGACAAGGACGCCCAGGCCGCGTCGCAGCCATTCCCCGGCCCCGAGCGCCCCCTTCATCGCCTTGAACACTCGGCCGCCGACGACCAAGGCCAGTGCCAGGGATGTGGCGGCGCCCAGGGCATAGGCCAGAAGCAGGACCGTCGTGCCGACGCCCGCGCCTTGAAGCGCCGCCCCGGTCAGGATGACGCCCAGGATCGGTCCGGCGCAGGGGGCCCACAACAGGCCTGTGGCCACGCCCAGCAGCAGGGAGGCGCGCACGTCGCCCTGGTCGCCCGACTGGCGTTCGGCCCGTTCCGTCAGCCATGAGCCCAAGGCCACGAAGGGCCGCATCAAACGGTCGCCGAACTGGGGGATCAGCAGGCTGAGGCCCAGCACCGCCATGACCGCGAGCGCGATCCAGCGTCCCGCCTCATTGGCCCGCACCGCCCAGCCGCCGCCCACGGCCGCCAGACTGGCCACACCGGCGAAGGTGATCGCCATGCCGACCAGCAGCGGAAAGCCGTTGCGCACAAACGGGCGGTCGGCACGGGCGAAGACGAAGGGCAGGACCGGCAGGATACAGGGGCTGACGATGGTCAGGGCGCCGGCCAGATAGGAAAGCAGGAACAGGATCATGGTGACGGGCCTGACGTGAGAATGTCACCCTCATACGACCGGGGGCGGCGTTCGGTTACCTTTCGACAGGCTTCTCCCACAGATAGACGCCCTGTCTTGAACTGAACGGGCTAGACTTCGCGCTCCCGATCCTCGATTCGCTGGCCCATGACGATCCACGCTCCGCCGCCGGAAGGCGGCCGTATCATCGACGAGCCGATGGAGACGGCCCTCAGCCGCCGCTATCTGGCCTACGCCCTGTCGACCATCACCAACCGCGCCCTTCCCGACGTTCGGGACGGGTTCAAGCCCGTGCACCGGCGCATCCTTTACGCCATGCACCAGATGCGTCTGAACCCGCAGGCGGCGGCACGTAAATGCGCCAAGGTCGTCGGCGAGGTCATGGGCGGATACCACCCGCACGGCGACGCCTCGATCTATGAAGCCCTGGTGCGTCTGGCCCAGGACTTCGCCCAGCGCTATCCGCTGGTCGACGGTCAGGGCAACTTCGGCAATATCGACGGCGATAGCGCGGCGGCCATGCGCTACACCGAGTGTAAGCTGACCCCGGCGGCCGTGCTGCTGCTGGACGGGATCGACCAGGATTCGGTTGATTTCCGTCCGACCTATGACGACCAGGACGAAGAGCCGATCGTCCTGCCGGCCGGCTTCCCCAATCTGTTGGCCAATGGATCGTCCGGCATCGCCGTGGGCATGGCGACCTCCATTCCGCCGCACAATGTCGGCGAACTGATCGACGCCTGCCAGATGTTGCTGGATCGGCCCGAGGCGACGACCGAGGACCTGGTGCGACTGGTCCCCGGTCCGGATTTCCCGACCGGCGGGGTGGCCGTGGAAGGCCATGCCTCGATCCTGGACGCCTATGAGACGGGACGCGGCGGGGTGCGGCTGCGGGCGCGCTGGGAGACCGAGGACCTGGGGCGCGGCGTGTGGCGGATCGTCGTCACCGAAATGCCGTACCAGGTGCAGAAGTCGCGCCTGATCGAGGCGCTGGCCGACCTGATCGAGCACAAGAAGGCGCCGCTGCTGGGCGACGTGCGCGACGAGTCCGCGGAAGACATCCGCCTGATCCTGGAGCCCAAGAACCGCACCATCGAGCCCGAGATGCTGATGGAGAGCCTGTTCAAGCTGTCGGATCTGGAAGTGCGCTTCCCGATCAACATGAACGTGCTGGACGCCGACGGCACGCCGCGCGTCATGGGGCTGAAGCCCTGTCTGCGCGCCTTCCTGGATCACCGGCGCGAGGTTCTGAACCGGCGTTCGCAATGGCGGATCGCGCGGGTCGAAAAGCGGCTGCACCTGCTGGAAGGCCTGCGTATCGTCTTCCTCAACATCGACGAGGTGATCCGCATCGTCCGCGAGGAGGAACAGCCCAAGGCCGTCCTGATCGCGCGCTTCGGCCTGACCGAGGTCCAGGCCGATTTCATCCTCGACACCCGGCTGCGTCAGTTGGCGCGTCTGGAAGAGATGACGATCGAGAAGGAGTTCAAGGAGCTTTCGGAAGAGCTGGCGAACCTGCAGGCCCTGACGTCGTCGGAAGGCAAGCAGTGGAAGGCCATCTCCAAGGAGCTGGAGGCCGTGCGCAAGGCGCTGATCTCGCCGCGCCGGACGACCATCGCCGACGCCGTGGACTCGTCCGCCTTCGTGGCCCCCGAGGCCTTTATTCCGCGCGAGGCCATCACTGTCATCCTGTCGGAACGCGGCTGGATCCGCGCCGCCAAGGGCAAGGTCGAGGATCCGTCGGAACTGAAGTTCAAGGAAGGCGACCAACTGGCCTATCTGGTCCCGGCCTATACGACCGACAAGCTGCTGGTCGGGGCGTCGGACGGACGGATCTTCACCATCGGGGCCGACAAGCTGGCGTCCGGTCGGGGGCATGGCGAGCCGCTGCGGTTGATGATCGACCTGGATGAGAAGGCCGAGATCATCAATGTCCTGGCGCACCAGCCGGGCGGGAAACTGTTGATCGCGTCGAAGGCCGGCTATGGCTTCATCGCGCCGGAAGACGAGACCCTGGCCCAGAAGCGCGGCGGCAAACAGGTGCTGAACGGCGACATGCTGGCCATGCTGCGCATCCCGCAGACGCCGGCGGCCGATCATGTCGCGACCATAGGCGAGAACATCAAGACCCTGATCTTCCCATTGGCCGAACTGCCCGAGATGGGGCGCGGCAAGGGCGTGCGGCTGCAGGGCTTCAAACAGGGCGGCCTGGCCGATGTGACCGTGTTCAACGCCGAACAGGGCCCGGAATGGGCCGACGGCGGCGGACGCCGTCGCAACTGGCCCGACTGGAAGGACTGGCTGGGCAAGCGCGCCGGGGCGGGTCGTCAGGGACCGCGAGGCTTGCGGAAGTTCAGGTAGGGTTTGGCCTCTCCCTCCCCCTGCGGGGAAGGGGGGCGAAGGCGTAGCCGAAGCCGGGTGGGCCGGGCCGGGCGATACATCGATTTGCTCAGTTGGACCGTGCGTCCCTGCCGGGCCGCCCCCACCCCGTCGCTGCGCGACGCCCCTCCCCGGACGGGGAGGGAGAGGCGGTTCGCTTAATCTTCTAGCCGCACCCAGCCGAGCTTGCCCAGCACTTCCATCGGGCGGAAACCCGACTTGTAGTCCATCTTGTCCGAGCCCTGGACCCAGTAGCCCAGATAGACGAAGGGCAGGCCGACCAGGGCCGCCTGGCGAACGTGGTCCAGGATGGCGAACCGGCCCAGGCTGCGGCGCTCCAGGGTCGGATCATAGAAGCTGTAGACCATCGACAGCCCGTCCTTCAACAGATCGGTCAAGGTGACGGCGACCAGATCGCCCGGGCCGCCGTCGGTCGAAGCCAGGCGATATTCTATCAGATGGGTGCGAACCGTCGTGTCCTCGACCATGGCGACATAGTCGAGCCAGCCCATGTCGCTCATGCCGCCGGTCGGGTGGCGGGTGGTCAGATAGCGACGCAGCAACTGGAACTGTTCGGTCGTGGCCTCGGCCTCGACCAGACTGCGCGACAGGTCGTCGTTGCGCGCCAGCACCTTGCGCTGCGACCGGCTGAAGGCGAACTCGGGGACCGGCAGGCGGACCGAGACGCAGGCGTCGCAGGCTTCGCAGGCCGGGCGATAGGCGATGTTCTGGCTGCGCCGGAAGCCGGCGATGGTCAGTTCGTCGTTGACGTGGGCGCCGTCCGAAAAGGGCAAATTGGCGAAGACCTTACGCTCGGTCTTGTCCGGCAGATAGGGACACGGCGCGACCGAGGTCATGAAGAACCGGAGCTGTCGTGTCGGGACATGCTGCGTCACGGCGCTAGATCCGCACCCGATCTTGCCGAGAGTGTGACGGTCGAAGGCTCATGGTCGGATTTGGCGTCATTCCTCGCCGGGCCGCAAGCGTGTTCGCGCCACAGCCGAGCGGGATCACAGCGAGGTGTCCATCGGCAGGACGGGGGCCTCACGCAGCAGAACGATGGCGATGCGGCGGTTGCCGGCCAGGGTCGGGTCGTCGGGATAGAGGGGGTCCGAACCCGCTTTGCCGGCGACGGAATAGACCCGGTCAGCGTCTACGCCCGCGCCCTGCAGCACCAGGCGAGAGCCGTTGGCCCTTTCCGAGGACAGGGTCCAGTCGGCCGGTCCGCTGGCGCGATTGGAGCCGGGCGTGGCGCTGGTGTGGCCGGTGATGGAGATACGGTTCGGCAGTTGGTTGATGACCTTGGCCACGGCGCGCAGCAGGACCTGGGCCCGGGCGTTCGGCCGGGCCGAGTTGTTGTCGAACATGGAGCGGCCCTCCTGATCGACCAACTGGATGCGCAGGCCCTCGGGCGTCTGATCGACGATCAGCTGTTTCGACAGTTCGGCAAGTTCCGGCATCGACTGCATGGCCTGACGCAGGGATTCGGCGGCGCTGGCGAACTCGGCGGCCTCGCGCTTCTGGATCTCGGCCTGGAGCGCGGCCTCGCTGGCGGATGCGAGATTGGTGCTGGATCCGGCGGTCGTGGCGTCGGCCGGGGCTTCGGGCGCGAGTTGCTCGATCACCGACTGAGATCCGGAGCTCTTGGGGCCGTCGTCGCCGAGGGCTGTGCCGCCCAGTATGCCGCCCGAGCCGGACGTGGTTTCGGACACGCTGGCCGGCGCGAAATATTCGGCAATGCCCTTCTTCTGCTCCGGATCGGTCGTGTTGATCAGCCACATCAGCAGGAAGAAGGCCATCATGGCGGTCACGAAGTCCGCATAGGCCACCTTCCACGCGCCGCCGTGGTGGCCGCCGCCGGAGACCTTCTTGACCTTCTTGATGAGGATCGGACGATCGCTCACGGACATGGATGACTACCCCGAGTATTTCCGGACCATTGTGGGCGCAGCAAGGTTAACCCCGCGTTGATCGGGGCGCAGCGCCTTGAACACAGGTCCGGTGCGGCCTAGTCCCTGCGTCAGACCAAGGAGCTTGTCATGAAGATCTCATTCGCCGGCCTGGGCGTCATGGGCGCCCCGATGGCGCGTCACCTGGTCGAAGCGGGACACGACGTGACCGGTTTCAATCGCAGCCCGGCCAAGGCCGAGGCCTGGGCTTCCGCAGCGGGCGGGCGGTTTGCGATGACGGTGGCGGAGGCGGCCCAGGGCGCTGATCTATTCATCCTGTGCGTCGGCAATGACGACGACGTGCGCGCCGTCGTGACCGAGGCCCTGCCGAATCTGGCGGAAGGCGCGGTGATCGTCGATCACACGACGACGTCTGCGAAGGTAGCCCGCGAAATGGCGGAGCTGGCCGAGGGGCAGGGACGCCGCTTCATCGACGCCCCGGTATCGGGCGGCCAGGCGGGCGCCGAGAACGGCCAGCTCAGCGTCATGGCCGGCGGCGACGCCGAGGCGCTGGCCAAAGTCGAGCCTGTGTTGATGGCCTATTCCAAGGCGATCAAACATATGGGGCCGGCCGGATCGGGCCAGTTGACCAAGATGGTCAATCAGATCGCCATCGCAGGCGTGGTTCAGGGCCTGGCCGAGGCGGTGCATTTCGCCCAGGTCGCGGGCCTGGACACCGACGCCGCCTTTGACGCCGTCTCCAAGGGCGCGGCTCAGAGCTGGCAGATGGACAATCGCTGGAAGACGGCGGCGAAAGGCGAGTTCGAATTCGGCTTCGCTGTGGACTGGATGCGCAAGGATCTGGGCCTGGTGCTGGACGAGGCGCGGTCGAACGGGGCGCGGCTGGCCCTGACCGCCCTGGTCGATCAGTTCTACGCCGAGGTCCAGGCCATGGGAGGCAATCGCTGGGACACCTCCAGCCTGGCGGCGCGACTGCAGTCGAAGGGCTAAAGCCGTCTATGCATGACGTGCAGGCCGACCAGGCCGTCCCTCGGGTGGTCGAAGGCCTCCGGCAAGGTGCCGATGATCTCGAAGCCCAGCTTGCTCCATAGGGCCACCGCGACCGTATTGGTTTCGACCACAGCGTTGAACTGGATCGACCGGAAGCCGGCGTCGCGGGCGAAGTCGAGCGCGACCTCGCCCAGCCGACGGGCCAGGCCCCGCCCGCGCGCCTGTGGGGCGACCAGGAAGCTGCCGTCGGCCACATGGGCGCCATTGCCCTGCTGGTTCGGCGTGATCTTGGCCGCGCCGAGAACCCGGCCGTCATCGACCGCGACCAGAGTCGCGCCGGGCGGGGGCGGAGTCCAGATCACGCGGGCTGCGGCCTCGGTCAAATCCAGCGGATAGGTATAGGTCTCGCCGGCGCGTGCGACCGACTCGATGATGGGCCAGAGGCCTGGCCAATCGTCGGGCGTTGCGGGGCGGATGACGACGGGATGAGTCAGGCCTGTTCCCAGCCCTTGTCGACGGCCCAGACGGCGAAGGCGTAGTCGTGGGCGACTTCCTTCAGATAGTCGAACCGACCGGCCGCCCCGCCGTGTCCAGCCTCCATATTGATCTTCAGCAGCACCGGCTTGCCGGAGGTGGTCGCCGGCCGCAGCTTGGCGACCCATTTCTGGGGCTCCCAATAGGTGACGCGAGGATCGGACAGGCCGCCCGTCGCCAGTATGGCGGGATAGGCTTTCGGCCCCACCTGATCATAGGGGCTGTAGCTCATCATATAGTCGTAGGCCTCGGGGTCCTCGATGGGATTGCCCCACTCGGGCCACTCCGGCGGCGTGAGCGGCAGGGAGGTGTCGCTCATGGTGTTGATCACATCGACGAAGGGCACCTGGCCGATGACGCCGGCCCACAGGTCAGGCCGCATATTGTTGACGGCCCCCATCAGCAGACCTCCGGCCGACCCGCCCTGGGCGACGATTTTTCCAGTCGCGGCGTATTTGCGGTCGATCAGGTGTTCGGCGGCGGCGATGAAGTCGGTGAAGGTGTTCTTCTTCGTTATCCGGCGGGCGTCCAGGAACCAGCCCCAGCCCTTGTCCGAGCCGCCTCGGATATGGGCGATGGCGTAGATCCAGCCGCGATCCACCAGGGACAGCCGGTTGGTCGAGAAGCTGGCCGGCATCGGAATGCCATAGGAGCCGTAGCCGTAGAGCAGCAGGGGCGCCGAGCCGTCCACCGGCGTGGATTTGCGACGCAGCACCGTGACCGGCACCAACTGACCGTCCGAAGCGGGGGCGTTCAGCCGCTCGACCACATAGTCCGAGGCGTCATGGCCCGACGGCACCTCCTGAACCTTGCGCAGGGTCCGTTCCCGCGTGGCGAGGTCATAGTCATAGGTCGATGTCGGCGTGGACGGCGAGTTGTAGCCGTAGCGCATGACCGTCGTGTCGAACTCGGAGGCTCCGCGCAGGGAGAGGGAATAGGCTGGCTCGTCGACAGCGATCTCGTGCTCGGCGCCTGCGCGGTCGCGGATGACGATCTTCGTATTGGCGTCGGCCCGTTCCTGGCGGCCGATATGGTTCTTCGCCAGCGCCACGCTTTCAATGTAACGACCGGGCGTATGCGGGACCAGGTCGGTCCAGTGCGCCTTGCCCGGAGCGGCCGTCGGAGCCTCGACAATCCTGAAGTCGATTGAATCGTCGGCATTCGTGCGGATCACCCAGCGGTCGCCCCAGTGATCGGCGTCGTACAGCCGGCCGACGCGGCGCGGCTCCAGCACGGCGGGGGCCGCGGTCGGGTCGGCGGCGGGGATAAACCGCGCCTCGGACGTTTCCTGATTGGCGATCGAGATTATCACGAAGGCGTCGTCGGCGGAGCGGCCGACGCTGATGAACATGCCATCGTCGCTCTCCTCATAGACCAGCGACGTCTCTCCGCCACGGGCCGGACGGCGGAAGATCTTGTCAGGGCGACCGTTGTCGTCGCGGTTGGTCCAGAAAATCCACTGGCTGTCGGGAGAGAAGGTGAAGTCGCCGGTGGCCGAGCCGATCGGATCAGGCAGGACCTCGCCGTTCGCCAGGTCCTTGACGAAGCTCTGGTGCACCTCGGACCCCTGTGCGTCCTCGGAATAGGCGAACAGGGCGTGGTCGGGGCTATGGCCGGTGGCGCTGACCTGCGAATAAGCCTTTCCCTCTGCGAGGGCGTTGGCGTCGAGAAGCAGATCCGCCACGCCGCCGCCGCGCGGCTGGCGCATGTACCGGGGATGCTGCTCGCCGGTCCGGTATTCGACGAAATACTCCCAGGGGCCGTCAGGCGAGGGGACGGAGCTGTCCGCCTCCTTGATCCGCCCTTTCATCTCCTCGAACATCGCCGCCTGCAGCGGCAGGGTCGAGGCCATCATGGCTTCGCGATAGGCGTTTTCCGCCTCGAGATGTTCCTTGACGTCGGCCTTGATCAGGGTCGGGTCGCGCAGCACCCCCTGCCAGTTGTCGTCCTTCATCCACTGATAGTCGTCGACCCGGACCCGCCCCAGCTGCTCGATGC
>NZ_JAUSOE010000066.1 GCF_030656255.1 Brevundimonas sp.
GCGGCGGTCTGTTCCAACGAGCCGTTGGCGGCGGACATGCGGACCACCGCGCTTTCCAGCCGGGCCTGGAGGTCGGCGTTCAGGCGTTCGGAAGCGGCGCGAGCACGGATGACCTCGGCGTCGGAGCGGTGCTGGGCGATCAGATCGAACAGGAAGGCGCCGGAGGCGACCAGCGACCAGAGGACGACCGCCACGGCGACGGCGCCCAAAACCACTTGTCTCTGCGCGGTCAGGGCATAGGCCCGGATGTCGTCACGGCTGCGCAGGTAAAGGTAGCGAACGGGCAAAAAACGTTCGAACCAGGATGATTCCGGCGATTGTTCTTGCACGGTCATTAAGCAACGCCCCCACGTCGAGGTGAGGTTTATCCGGCGCAACGATGACACGGGCAAGACTGTTCATGCCGTGTTAACCACGATTGATGAAGTTTTAAGGCCTGATCACACGATTGTTGATTGAGATTCGCGCATTTGGCGAAACTCCGAATCAGAATTCAACCCAATGAACGGGCGGCCTCCAGAACGGCGGCGGCGTGGTCGGCGACCTTGACGTTGCGCCAGGCGCGGGCGACTCGGCCGTGGGCGTCGATCAGGAAGGTGGCGCGCTCGATTCCCATATATTCGCGGCCGTAGAGCTTCTTCTCGACCCAGACGCCCCAGGCCTCGCAGGCAGCGCCGTCCTCGTCCGAGGCCAGGACGACGGAGAGGTCGTATTTGGCTTTGAACTTGTCGTGCTTCTTCACCGTGTCCTTGGACACGCCGATGACGGGCACGCCCAGGGCGGCGAAGTCGGGGGCCAGGGCGGTGAAGTCCTGGGCCTCGCGGGTGCAGCCGGTCGTGTCGTCCTTGGGATAGAAATAGACGACGGCGGGCTTGCCGTTGAGGGCGGCGAGGGAGACCCGGCCGCCGTTGTCGGTCGGCAGGTCGAGAGCGGGGGCGGGCTGGCCTTCGGTGGCTGACATGGTCTGTTTTCCCTGCCGTCATCCTCGGGCTCGACCCGAGGATCGGATGATGGTCGTGTCGCGCGCCGCCCGTTCGCACGAGCGGCGGAAAGCCCGGCCCTCGGATCAAGTCCGAGGGTGACGGAGGTTAGATGGGTTTCACCAGCACGATCTTCTTCTTGCCGGCCGCCAGTTTGACGACGCCGTCCTTGAGGTCGGCCTCGCTCAGCAGCTGGGCGCCGTCGGATACGGCGACGTCGTTCAGGCGAAGACCCCCGCCCTGGGCCAGGCGGCGGGCCTCGCCGTTCGAGGCGGTCAGGCCGGCCTTGGTCACAACGGCGGCGATCATGGCGCCGTAGACCTCGCTCGCCGGCAGTTCGACGGTCGGCAGGTCGGCGGAGACCTGACCCTTTTCGAAGTTGCTCTCGGCGGCGGCGCGGGCCTTGGCGGCCTCCTCGGCGCCGTGCAGCAGGGTGGTCGCCGCGTCGGCGAGGGCCTTCTTGGCGTCGTTGATGGCCGCGCCTTCCAGGGCCTCGTAGTCCGCGATCTGCTCCAGGGTCAGATCTGTGAACAGGCGCATGAAACGGCCTACGTCGGCGTCCTCGGCGTTGCGCCAGAATTGCCAGTAGTCATAGGGGCTCAGCTGTTCGGCGTTCAGCCAGACGGCCCCTTGCGCCGTCTTGCCCATCTTGCCGCCCGAGGCCGTGGTCAACAGCGGCGTGGTCAGGCCGAAGGCGGCCTTCTGATCCACCCGACGCACCAGATCGACGCCCGAGGTGATGTTGCCCCACTGGTCCGATCCGCCCATCTGCAGGGTGACCTTGTGACTCCGGTTCAGTTCCAGGAAGTCCACCGACTGCATCAGCATGTAGTTGAACTCGAGGAAGGTCATCGGCTGCTCGCGCTCAAGGCGCAGCTTGACCGAGTCGAAGCTCAGCATGCGGTTGACGGTGAAATGTGTGCCGAAGTCGCGCAGGAACTGGATGTAGCCGTAGCCCGACAGCCAGTCGTCGTTATTGACCATGACTGCGTCGGTCGGGCCGTCGCCGAAGGTCAGGAATTTGGCGAAGACCGTCTGGATCGAGTCGATGTTCGACTGAATCGTCTCTTCGGTCAGCTGGGGACGCGACGTGTCCTTGCCGGTCGGGTCGCCGACCTTGGTGGTGCCGCCGCCCATCAGGACGATGGGCTTGCCGCCGGCCTGCTGGAGCCGACGCAGCATCATGATCTGGATCAGGCTGCCGACGTGCAGAGACGGGGCGGTGGCGTCGAAGCCGATGTAGCCCGGCACCACGCCCGAGGCGGCCGCCTCGTCGAGCTCTACGGGATGGGTGATCTGGTGGATGTAGCCGCGCGCCTGGAGGGTGCGGAGGAAGTCGGATTTGAAGGCGTGTTCGGTCATGGCGGGGCTCCGTTAGCAGGGATGCCGGCGGTCGTCTTCCATTTCCGAAGAGCGCGTCGCCAGCGAAGGCGGCGCGTGTTCGCGGGCCGCTCGCTTACAGCGGGCGGTAATACAGGCCGGCGATGGCGCGGGCGGCGAACATGGGTTCTGGATAAGGCGCAGCGTTGACCGGCGTCAAGCCTCCGCTACGAAGGGCGGATGCGCCTGCCATTGATCCCACACCCGACCTGTTCCCCCGCCGGGATGACGCTGGAGGTCGAGGCGCGACGGGCGGGGCGGGTGTTGAGCCTGGAATATGTCCTGGCCGGGCCGGTCGAGAGGGTGCGCTGGCCGCAGGCGGCGGCGCGGGCGAGGACCGACGAACTGTGGCGGACGACCTGTTTCGAGGCCTTCGTGCGGACGGCGGACGGCTATGTCGAATATAATCTGTCGCCGTCGGGGGCCTGGGCGGCCTATCGGTTCGACGGCTATCGCGAGGGGATGCGGGCGCTGGAGATCGCGCCGCCCTTCATCGTGACGCGGATGGCGCCCGGGCGGTTCGTGCTGACGGTCGATGTCGAGCTGCCGGAGGATGCGACGGACGCGGTCGGGCTGACGGCGGTGGTCGAGAGGCTGGACGGGGGGCTGGATGGGGCGATCGCCTATTGGGCCTTGGCGCATCCATCGGATAAGCCGGACTTCCATCATCCCGACTCTTTCGCGCTGGAACTGACATGAATTTCGGTCTCGACCGCCTGCTGTCCGACGACGCACTGAAGGCGCAGCTGAAGGGGCGGCGTGTGGCGCTACTGGCGCATCCGGCCTCGGTGACGAAGGATCTGGGTCATGCGGTGGACGCCCTGGCCGCCTGTCCCGAGATCGAACTGACCGCCGCCTTCGGGCCGCAGCACGGGATGAAGGGCGATCTTCAGGACAATATGATGGAGAGCCCGGATTATCGCGATCCGGTGCACGGCTTCCCCGTCTTCAGCCTGTACGGCGAGGTGCGCCGGCCCAGGGACGAGTGGATGGAGACGTTCGACGTCATCCTGATCGACCTGCAGGACCTGGGCTGCCGCATCTACACCTATGTGACCACGCTGCTTTACGTACTCGAGGCGGCGGCGAAACACGGCAAGTCGGTGTGGGTGCTGGACCGGCCCAATCCGGCGGGGCGGCCGGTCGAGGGGCAGACGCTGAAGCCCGGCTGGGAGAGCTTCGTCGGGGCGGGGCCGATGCCGATGCGGCACGGGATGACGATGGGCGAACTGGGCCTGTGGTTCATCGACCAGTTCAAGCTGGATGTGGATTATCGCGTCGTGGAGATGCAAGGCTGGGCGCCGGAGGCGGGGCCGGGCTTCGGCTGGCCGCTGGGCGAGCGGGCCTGGGTCAACCCCAGCCCCAATGCGCCGAACCTGAGCATGGCCAGGGCCTATGCCGGGACGGTGATGCTGGAGGGGGCGACCCTGTCGGAAGGCCGGGGCACGACCCGGCCGCTGGAGCTGTTCGGGGCGCCGGACATCGATGCGCGGGCGGTGATCGCGGAGATGTACGCTCTGGCGCCGGACTGGCTGGGCGGCTGTGTCCTGCGCGACATGTGGTTCGAGCCGACCTTCCACAAACACGTCGGAAAGTTGTGCAGCGGGGTGCAGATCCATGTCGATCACCCCGGATATGACCATGCCGCCTTCAAGCCGTGGCGGGTGCAAGCTCTGGGCTTCAAGGCGATCCGGCGGCTGTATCCCGACTACGATCTGTGGCGCGATTTTCCGTATGAGTATGCGTTCGGGAAACTGCCTATCGACGTGATCAACGGCGGATCGGGCCTGCGGGAATGGGTGGACGACGCGGCGGCGACGCCGGGCGATCTGGACGCGGCGACGCGGCCTGATGAGGCGGCGTGGGAAGAGGCGAGGCGGGGGGGGCTGCTGTATTGAGCCGCGCCTAAACTTCGCCATGAAGGCGCGATCAGTTCCTCTTTCAGTTGTGGAGGGGCGCTATGATTGGATTGATCTTGGCTGCGGCGATGCTGGTTCAGCACGCGCCAACCGAGGTGAGCGCCGAGGCAAGAGCCTTGGTTGCACCGGTCGCCGAGGCCATCGCAGTCGAGAAGGCGCGACAGGCCGATTTGCCTCCCCCAACGTCAGACCGCGAGCGGCTCGAACGTATGGGGGCTTTGGATCAGGTCGGGAGGCGCGCCTTTACGGTTCTGGACTTCAGCACCTTGCCTGCGGATGAGCGACAGTCCGCTGAGGCCTTGGCCTGGAAAAGTATCGGGGCCGTAGATAAGGCTTTGCTCGACGAACTTCTGACCATGGTCCCAACTGAGGGCTGGTTCAAGAAGTCGGTCTATGGCGAGCAGGCTGCCGGCGCCGCCTTTCTGATCATTCAGCATTCCGACTTAGAAAACTGGCGACGATTCGTTCCGGTGCTAGAGCCCCTGGTTGCGCAGGGAGAGGTCGATGGTCAGAGCTATGGCCTGATGTATGACCGTTTGGCGATCAATGAGGGTCGGCCGCAGCGTTATGGCACGCAGATGACGTGCAAGGATGGGCGCTGGGTCGTGGACAAGCTGGAGGATCCCGAGCGCGTCGATGAAAGACGCAGAGCTATGAATTTTCCCGGCACGATGGCCGAGTACGAAGCGCATTTCCGGACCTATCCGCCCTGCACTTAATGTCACGTTTATATATAACCAAAATCTATCACGCATCTGCAAATAAGTGATTGGGCTTATCTGTTGCGGTGCGGTAGGAAGAGGGCCTCCCCAACTCCTGCTGAATGGACGCCCTGCATGGCCCTCATCAACACGACCATCAAACCCTTCACCGCCGAGGCCTATAAGGACGGCAAGTTCCTGACGGTCACGGACGCCGATGTGGCGGGCAAGTGGGCGATCTTCTTCTTCTATCCGGCCGACTTCACCTTCGTGTGCCCGACCGAGCTGGAAGACCTGGCCGACCATTATGCCGAGTTCCAGAAGCTGGGCGTCGAGATCTATTCGGTGTCGACCGACACCCATTTCTCGCACAAGGCCTGGCACGACTCGTCGCCGGCCATCGGCAAGATCACCTACACCATGCTAGGCGATCCCTCGGGTCAGGTGACGAACAACTTCGACGCCATGCGTCCGGGCGTGGGCCTGGCCGACCGCTCGACCTTCCTGGTCGATCCGGACGGCGTGATCCAGTTCACCGAGACCACCTCGGAAGGCATCGGCCGCAACGCCGCCGAGCTGCTGCGCAAGGTCAAGGCCGCCCAGTACGTGCGTTCGCACCCGGGTGAAGTCTGCCCGGCCAAGTGGGAAGAAGGCGAAGCCACCCTGGCCCCGTCGCTCGACCTCGTCGGCAAGATCTAAGCACTACGCCTACCGGGTCCGGCCTTCGGGTCGGACCCACCCGGCCGGACGGCCGAACACTATCGCGCAGGCCTCGCCGGGATCGGCTCGAAGGCGGCGCGTCACCCCTGGAATTCGAGGACTGCCCCATGCTGGACGCCAATCTGAAATCTCAGCTCGAGAGCTACCTCAAGAACATCGTCCATCCGGTCGAACTGGTCGCCTCGCTGGGCGCCGGGCCCAAGTCGATCGAGCTGAAGACCCTGCTGGAGGAGATCGTCTCGGTCTCGCACGGCAAGGTCGAGATGGGCCGCGACTATGACGACGAACGCCAGCCCAGCTTCCTGATCCGCAGGAAGGGCACGGACATCGGCGTGCGGTTCGCGGGGATTCCGCTGGGCCACGAGTTCACCTCGCTGGTGCTGGCCCTGCTGCACGTCGGCGGCCATCCGTCCAAGGCGGCGCAGGAGGTGATCCAGCAGATCAAGGACCTGGACGGCGACTATGTGTTCGAGACCTATTTCTCGCTGTCGTGCCAGAACTGCCCCGACGTGGTGCAGGCCCTGAACCTGATGAGCGTGCTGAACCCGCGCATCAAACACGTCGCCATCGAAGGCGGCCTGTTCAAGGACGAGGTGGACGAGCGCAAGATCATGGCCGTGCCGACGGTCTTCCTGAACGGCGAACTGTTCGGTCAGGGCCGGATGGAGCTGGAGCAGATCGTCGCCCGGCTGGATTCGGGCGCCGAGGCGCGGGCCGCCGAACGGCTGAAGTCCAAGGACCCGTTCGACGTTCTGGTGGTCGGCGGCGGCCCCGCCGGGGCGGCGGCCGCCATCTATACAGCGCGCAAGGGCATTCGCACCGGCATCGCGGCCGAGCGGTTCGGCGGCCAGGTGCTGGACACGATGGCGATCGAGAACTTCATTTCGGTGCCCCATACCGAGGGGCCGAAACTGGCCGCCCATCTGGAACAGCATGTCCGCGAATATGAGGTGGACCTGATGAACCTGCAGAAGGCGGCCAAGCTGGTCCCGGCCAAGGTTCCGGGCGGGCTGCACGAGGTGGTGCTGGAGAACGGCGCGTCGTTGAAGTCGCGGACCGTGATCCTGGCCACCGGCGCGCGCTGGCGCCAGATGAATGTGCCCGGCGAAGACCAGTACAAGAACAAGGGCGTGGCCTATTGCCCGCACTGCGACGGGCCGCTGTTCAAGGGCAAGCGGGTGGCGGTGATCGGCGGCGGCAACTCGGGCGTCGAGGCGGCCATCGATCTGGCGGGCATCGTGGCCCATGTGACCCTGATCGAATACGACAGCGAGCTGCGGGCCGATGCGGTGCTGCAACGCAAGCTGGCGACCCTGCCGAACGTGCGGATCGTCACCTCGGCCCTGACGACCCAGGTTCATGGCGACGGCGAGAAGGTGACGGGCCTGTCCTACAAGGACCGCAACTCGGACGCCCACCACGACGTCGATCTGGAAGGGATCTTTGTTCAGATCGGTCTGGTGCCGAACACCGAATGGCTGAAAGGCGCCGTGGGCCTGACGGCGCGCGGCGAGATCGAGGTGGATCACCGCGGCGAGACGTCTCAGCCGGGCATCTTCGGCGCGGGCGATGTGACGACCGTGCCCTACAAGCAGATCGTCGTGGCGATGGGCGAGGGCTCCAAGGCGGGGCTCGCGGCCTTCGACTACATGATCCGCACGGTTCCGGCGAAGGAAGAGGTGGTGGCGGCCTAAGGCCGCCCGGCGTGGTCAGCGAGGGTGCGATCGTTCACGTCGCACAATGTCCGCCTGCGTCTTCGCCAGGCCTTCCGACGTGGGCGCATTAGGACGCGGATGATCGCCTTCGTTCCAGACGCGGGCGGCCTCCAGGCATTGACCTGGCGTCGTGGGGCCTGCGCAGGGCAGCGCATAGGGGCTGCGGGCGATCTCATCGCCGCGTACGGTAGTGCAGCCCCCGAGGATCATCATTGCCAGCAGCACAGTCGGGATTGAGATCCGCCGCATAAACTTCCTCCGCATTCCTGCGTCGAACAATACACGGGGAGCGGATGCCGGCAACGGCCTGAAGTGGTGCGGCGATCTCGGACACCTCGGGTTGGGCTCTCGACAGCGACGGAGGCGACCGGAAACGGATGTCGCCCGATCATGCTGCTGAGTTCTTAATCGCGGGTGTCAGTGCAGCTTCAGCCGCCCCGAGACCCGGCGGTGCAGCAGGCGCGACAGGGCCAGGATGGCGGTGCGGCGGACGCCCAGAATGGCGCGGTGATGGTCCAGGTGCAGGGCCATATAGGCCCATTTGGCGATCAGCCCCTCGATCAGGAAGTTCGGACCGCCCAGATTGCCCATCAGGGAGCCGACGCCCCGGTCGCCGCCCAGGGACACCAGCGAACCCTTGTCATGATAGACGTAGGGGCCGGGATCGCGCGACGGCTCTGACAGGGCCTTGGCCAGATAGGCGGCCTGTTGCGCCGCCGCCTGGGCGCGGGCGGGGACCGGACGTCCCTCTGGCCCCGGCGCCTCGGCGCAGTCGCCCATGGCGTAGATGTCGGGGGCCGAGGTGCGCAGGTGGTCGTCCACCACGAACTGATTGATACGGCCGGTGGTCAGGCCCAGGTCGCGGTTGGCGTCCGCCGCCTTGACCCCGGCCGCCCAGACGATCAGGTCGGCGGGGACTTCACCCCTGGAGGTGTCCAGCCGGTCGGCGTGGACGGCCTGGACCTTGGCGTCGGTCAGCAGGCGAACGCCCTTTTCCTCGAGGGCGTGGGCGGCCTTGGCCGAGACGCGTTCGGGCAGGCCGCCCAGGATGCGGGGCGCCGCCTCGACAATGGTGACGGCGAGGTCGAACTTCTGACCCTCGGTCAGGCCGGCCGACAGTTCGTCGTGCCCCTCGATCAGTTCGGTGGACAGTTCGACGCCGGTTGCGCCCGCTCCGACGATGGCGATGTTCATCGTCCGCCCGTCGGAATAGGCCGCCGCCAGGAAGGCGGCGGTCAGCCGCTTGTTGAAGGCCTCTGCGTCCGCGACGTTTTCCAGCAGATGGGCGTGTTCGGCGGCGCCGGGCGTGCCGAACAGGTTCGATCCGCTGCCGATCGCCAGGACCAGAGTCTTGAACGTCAGGGTGCGCGGCGCGACCAGAACGGCCCCGTCCTGATCACGGATTTCCCCCAGGGTCAGGGTCTTGTTCGCCGGATCGAGACCTATCAGGTCGCCGAAGGCGAAGCTGAAATGGTTGCGCCGCGCCAGGATCGGATAGGACAGACCCTCCTGGTGACTGTCCAGAGAACCGGCGGCGACCTCGTGCAGGCTGGGCTTCCACAGATGGAAGATGGAGCGGTCGATCAGCAGGACGCGACGGCGACCATCGCCCGGGCCGAACCGGCGGCCCAGACGGGCGGCCAGCTCAAGCCCGCCGGCGCCGCCGCCGATGATGACGATGTCGTGCTGCATCCGGGTCTCCTTGGGGAGACTCAAATCTAGGCTCAGGCCGGCTTTTCTTCCAGACGCTTGTCCAGATAGGCGCCGACGCGGCGTTCGACGGCGCTGATGTGGTCCTGCCAGAAGTGGCTGGCGCCCTCTTCCAGTTCGTAGTCGATGATGATGCCCTTCTGGGTGCGTAGCTTGTTGACCACGCGTTCGACCTCGGCCGGGGGCACGACGGTGTCGGCGGTGCCGTGCAGGAACAGGCCCGAGGCCGGGCAGGGGGCCAGGAAGCTGAAATCATACATGTTGGACGGGGGCGAGACCGAGATGAAGCCGTCCGTCTCGGGCCGGCGCATCAGAAGCTGCATGCCGATATAAGCGCCGAACTGATAGCCGCCGACCCAGGTCTGGCTGGCGCCGGGGTTGTTGGATTGGAGCCAATCGAGCGCGGTGGCGGCGTCAGCCAGCTCGCCGATTCCGGAATCGAACTCGCCCTGCGACTTGCCCACGCCGCGCGAATTATAGCGCAGGGTGGCGAAGCCGCGCTGCTGGAACAACTGGTGCAGGGTGACGGTCACCGGGTTGTTCATATGCCCGCCCGCCTTGGGGTGCGGGTGCAGAATCAACGCGATGGGGGCGTTCGGGCGCTTGCCCGGGGAATAGCGGCCTTCGATGCGACCGGAGGCGCCGGGCAGGATGACTTCAGGCATAGGGGCTCTGGAATCCGTTCAACTGTCATTTCGCGTGTGCGTAATACTTGACCGCTGAGGTGGGACTTTCTAAGTCCCTCCGCAAGCGAGCCGCCTTTGCGAAGGCGCGGGTTCTAGCACAAGAGCCCCGAAAAGCGCGCAATTTTTGAGGCTGGAATATGCGTCTGTCCACCAAGGGACGATACGCCGTAATGGCGATGGCCGATCTGGCGAAGAACGGGCGCGGCGAAAGCGGTGAAATCCGGGCGGTTTCGCTGGCCGAGATCGCTGCGCGCCAGGAGATTTCGCTGAGCTATCTGGAGCAGTTGTTCGCCCGTCTGCGCAAGAGCGGCCTGGTCAAGAGCGTGCGCGGCCCTGGCGGCGGTTATCGGCTGGCCAAGGGGGCGCATGAGACGGTGGTGGCCGAGATCGTGCTGGCGGTGGACGAACCGATCCGGGCGACGCGCTGTGTGGCCCACGGCACGCCCAAGGGCTGCATGCTGGCCGGCGAACGTTGCATCACCCATGATCTGTGGGAAGATCTGGGCGACGAGATCCATCGCTATCTGGCCGGGGTGTCTCTGGAAGACGTGGTGATGAACCGCACGGCCCAGCGCCGGCGCAATCTGCAGGCCGCCGAGCCCGTGGGGGTGGCGGCATGATGGCGATCTATCTGGACTACAACGCCTCGGGCCTGGTGCGGCCCGAGGTGCTGGAGATCATGGCCAAGGCCCTGGCCGACAACGGCAATCCCTCGGCGGTCCATGCCGCCGGGCGGCGGGCGCGGGCGCGGGTCGAGACGGCGCGGGCCCAGGTCGCCGAACTGGTCGGGGCGGACCCGACGGCGGTGGTGTTCAACAGCGGTGGCACGGAAGCCAATGCGCAGGGCCTCGCCAGCGCGCTGGCGGCCGGGTGCGAACGCCTGATCGTCTCGGCTACCGAGCATCCGTGCGTCGCCGAGGCGGCGGCCCATGCGGGGGTTCCGGTCGAGGTTCTGCCGGTGGATGCGAATGGCGTGATCGATCTGGACTGGCTGGCGCAGGCGTTGTCGCGGCCGGGCCGGGCGGTGGTGGCGTTACACCATGCGAACAATGAAAGCGGTGTGATCCAGCCGGTCGTCGAGGCGGCGGCTTTGGTGCGTGCGGCCGACGGCTGGCTGCACATCGACGCCATCCAGTCGGCGGGCAAGATCCCGGTCGATATGCGGGCGCTGGACGCGGACAGTCTGACCCTGTCGGCGCACAAGCTGGGCGGGGCGCAGGGCGTCGGAGCGCTGGTCTTCAAGGACGGGGTCTCGGGCGTGCGTATTCTGCACGGATCGGGGCAGGAGCGGGGTCTGCGGGCCGGGACCGAGAATGTGCCGGGCATCGCCGGCTTCGGCGTGGCCGCAGACTGCGCTGCGCGTGATCTGGAGGCCATGGCCTCGCATGTCGGCTGGCGTGATGCGGCCCAGGCCCGGGTGAAGGCCGCCGGGGCGACGATCATCGGCGAGCAGGCCGCGCGCCTGCCCAACACCCTGTTCATGGCGGTCGAGGGCTGGGACAGTCCTCAACAGCTGATCACGCTGGATCTGGCGGGCGTCATGGTGTCGGCGGGCTCCGCCTGTTCGTCGGGCAAGGTCAAGCCGTCCAAGACGATCAGCGCCATGGGGCTGAACAGCCTGGCGACCGGGGGCGTGCGCGTCTCCGGCGGCTGGGGCACGACCGAGGGCGACTGGAGCCGGTTCGCCGACGCCTGGATCGCCGCCTATGACAAGCATAAGACACGCGCCGCCGCGCGCGTGAGAGAGGTCGCCTGATGGTCGCCGTCAAGGAAACCGTCGATGCGGTCGCCGCGCTGGAGAAATATGCGCACGGCTTCACCTCGGACATCGAGCAGGAGTTCGCGCCGCGTGGCCTGAACGCCGACATCGTGCGCTTCATCTCCGAGAAGAAGGGCGAGCCGGAGTGGATGCTGGAATGGCGCCTGGCCGCCTATGAGCGCTGGCTGGCGATGGAGGAACCGACCTGGGCGGCGGTGAAGTATGAGCCGGTCGATTACCAGTCGCTGTTCTACTATGCGGCGCCCAAGCAGAAGGAAGGGCCGAAGTCGCTGGACGAGGTCGATCCCGAGATCTTGGAAATCTACAAGAAGCTGGGCATCCCGCTGAAGGAGCAGGAGGTGCTGGCGGGGGTGCAGGGCGCGCCGCGCGTGGCCGTGGACGCCGTGTTCGACAGCGTCTCGGTGGTCACCACCTTCAAGGAGGAACTGGCCAAGGTCGGCGTGATCTTCATGCCGATTTCCGAGGCCTTGCGCGAATATCCGGATCTGGTGCGGCAATATCTGGGGTCGGTGGTGCCGGTCTCGGACAACTATTTCGCGGCCCTGAACAGCGCGGTGTTTTCGGACGGGTCGTTCGTCTACATCCCGCCGGGCGTGCGCTGCCCGATGGAGCTGTCGACCTATTTCCGCATCAATGCGAGCCAGACGGGCCAGTTCGAACGCACCCTGATCATCGCCGACAAGGGCAGCTATTGCTCCTATCTGGAGGGCTGCACCGCGCCGATGCGCGACGAGAACCAGCTGCATGCGGCCGTGGTCGAGATCGTGGCGCTGGACGACGCCGAGGTGAAGTACTCCACCGTCCAGAATTGGTATCCGGGCGACGCTGAAGGCAAGGGCGGCATCTACAACTTCGTCACCAAGCGGGCCGACTGCCGGGGGGATCGGTCGAAGGTGTCCTGGACCCAGGTCGAGACCGGTTCGGCCGTGACCTGGAAATATCCATCCTGCATCCTGAAGGGCGACGACAGCTCGGGCGAGTTCTATTCCATCGCCATCACCAACGGACATCAGCAGGCCGACACCGGCACCAAGATGATCCACCTGGGCAAGAACACCAAGTCGCGGATCATCGCCAAGGCGGTGTCGGCGGGCAAGTCGGACTCGACCTATCGCGGTCTGGTCTCGGTGCATCCGAAGGCGACGGGGGTGCGCAACTTCACCCAGTGCGATTCCTTGCTGATCGGCAAGGAGTGCGGCTCGCACACCATCCCCTACATCGAGGCCCGCAACGGCTCGGCCCAGCTGGAGCACGAGGCGACGACGACGCGCCTGAGCGACGACCAGCTGTTCTATGCGCAGCAGCGGGGGCTGTCGCAGGAGGAGGCGGTGGCCCTGCTGGTCAACGGATTCGTCCGCGACGTGATGCAGAAACTGCCAATGGAGTTCGCCGTCGAGGCGCAGAAGCTGGTGGCGATCAGCCTTGAGGGGAGTGTGGGGTGACCAGCTTCCACCAGCGCTTTTTCAATCGTCGGCTAACCGGCTTTTACCCCAAGGGACCGAAGGCGCGTCGTTTTGGTCTTATCGGCCTCGGCATTTTCCTTACTCTTGGCGCAACCGGCCTCGCCTTGCTTTTCAATGGGCAGAAGACCTTCGGCCAGATTGTCCTCGGCGCATTGGCCATTTTGATCATCGCTTACAACGGCTTTGTGTCCACTCGTTCGGACCTGTGAGAACTATGCTTTCCATCAACAACCTCCACGTCTCCGTCGGCGACAAGCCGATCCTCAAGGGGCTGACGCTCGACGTCCCCGCCGGCGAGGTGCACGCCATCATGGGGCCGAACGGAGCGGGCAAGTCGACGCTGGGTTACGCCCTGTCGGGGCGGCCGGGCTATGAGGCGACCGAAGGCGCGGTCGAATGGGCGGGCGAGGACCTGCTGGCGCTGGACCCGGCCGAGCGGGCGGCCAAGGGCGTCTTCCTGTCGTTCCAGTATCCGATCGAAATCCCCGGCGTGCCCGCTTTGACCTTCGTGCGGACGGCGCTGAATGCGCAGAAGCGCGCGCGCGGCGAGGAGGAGGTGGCGGCGCCGGCCTTCCTGAAGCTGGTCCGCGAAGCGTCCAAGGCGCTGAAGATGGACTTCGACATGCTGAAGCGGCCGCTGAACGTCGGCTTCTCGGGCGGCGAGAAGAAGCGGATGGAAATCCTGCAGATGGCCCTGCTGGAGCCGTCGCTGCTGATCCTGGACGAGACGGATTCGGGCCTGGACATCGACGCCCTGCGGATTGTGTCGGAAGGGGTGAACGCCCTGCGTCGCCCGGACCGGGCCATGCTGGTCATCACCCACTATCAGCGGCTGCTGGACTATATCAAACCGGACCGGGTCCATGTGCTGGCCGGCGGGCGGATCGTGGCCTCGGGCGGGCCGGAGCTGGCGCTGGAACTGGAAGCGGAAGGCTACGACAAATATCTGTCGCCCGTCCCGGAGGGGGCGTTGTGAGCGCGGCCTCGCGGATCGATCTGACCGACGCCGCCACCTTCCCGTCGCGGCGGACGGAGGCGTGGAAATACAGCGATCTGAAGCGCTATCTTCGCGAGGCGCCGCAGCCGTCGGGCACGGCCGCCGTGGGCGCGCCGGGGCCGTTCTACGCCCTGGGCGGGGACGCCATCGTCTTCGCCAACGGCCGCGCCGTGGGGGTGACCGACTTCATCGCCTCGGGCGATCAGACCCTGAGGCTGCGCTATATCACCGACGCCGTGGGGACCGGCCATACGGCCAGCGCGCGGGTCTCGGCGCGAGCCGGCGCCCGGCTGCTGCTGCTGGAGACGCATGAGGGCGCGGGCTCGGCCTATGTGGCTCATAACCGGCTGGAGCTGGACGTCGCCCACGGGGCGGAGGTGACGCGGGTGGTCCTGATCGAGGAGCCCGAGGACGCCATCTCCATCGCCGAGGCCGATGTGCGGGTCGAAGCCGGCGGCGTGTTCCGCCAGACGGTGGTGACGACCGGCGCGAAACTGCAGCGGATCGAGACCCGGGTGAAGCATTTCGCCCAGGGCGCCCAGGTGCGGATGGACGGCCTGTATCTGCTGAACGGCTCGCGTCACGCCGACCTGACCTCGAGCGTCAGCCATCTGGCGGCCGACGGCGC
Organism: Brevundimonas sp.; assembly: GCF_030656255.1. Lineage (GTDB taxonomy): Bacteria > Pseudomonadota > Alphaproteobacteria > Caulobacterales > Caulobacteraceae > Brevundimonas. Next base: position 14,680 of record NZ_JAUSOE010000066.1, read on the forward strand.
GACCAGCCAGCTGATCAAGGGCGTGGCCCGCGACACGGCGCGCGGCGTCTTCCAGGGCAAGATCGTGGTCGAGCGCGGGGCCGACGGCACGGATGCGCGCATGGGCCACCACGCCCTGATCGCGTCGGAACGGGCCGAGATCGACGCCAAGCCGGAACTGATCATCTATGCCGACGACGTGCAGTGCGCGCACGGCAATACGGTGGGGACGCTGGACGAGAGCGCCCTGTTCTACATGCAGCAACGGGGGATTCCGGCCGATGAGGCCCGCACCCTGCTGACCCAGGCCTTCCTGATCGAGGTCATCGACCGGATCGAACATGAAGGCGCGAGAGAGGTGGCGCGGGAATGGCTGACGGCTCGGTTGTGACTGATCTTGCCCCCTCCGTCGTGGCGCAAGAGCGCCAC
>NZ_JAUSOE010000074.1 GCF_030656255.1 Brevundimonas sp.
CAATACGACTCGATCCAGCCCTACCTCCAGTCCGATGATCCGGACCCGGAGCAGGAGCGTATCCAGCTGCCGGAAGACCTGGCCAAGCTGGACGGGCTGTACGAATGCATCCTGTGCGCCTGCTGCTCGACCTCCTGCCCCAGCTACTGGTGGAACCAGGAGGAATACCTCGGCCCGGCGGCCCTGCTGCAGTCCTATCGCTGGATCTCTGACAGCCGCGACGACGCCACGCAAAAACGTCTGGACGACCTGGAAGACCCGTTCAAACTGTACCGCTGCCATACCATCATGAACTGCGCCCAGGTCTGCCCCAAGGGCCTGAACCCGGCCAAGGCCATCGCTGAAACCAAGAAGCTGATGGTCGCGCCCAGCCGGAAGAGACAGGCGGCCTAAACGCCGGCGTCGCTCCAATGACCGCTGAGGTCCTGCTGTTCGCCTATGGCACGCTGCAGGACCCGGCGGTCCAGACGGCCGTCTTTGGTCGCGCTCTGGCTCCCCACCCTGGAACGGGTGCCCCGGACCGACTGAGCGGTTTTCGCCTGTCGCACATCCCCCTCGACGACCCCCCCGTCCACGACACCCAGGTCACGGCCGAGACCGGCCTGACCCACTATCCGATCCTGATCCCGACGACGGACGACGCCCCGCCCGTCCCCGGCCGCCTCTACCCCCTGACCCCCGCCGACCTGACCGCCGCCGACGCCTATGAGGGCGAGGCCTATCGCCGGGTACGCGTGACGACGGAGGCAGGGGCGGAGGCATGGGTGTATGTGGCGTCGGAGGGGTGAGGGGCGGATTTGCGCCAGAGGCGGTCATTCACTTGCTTCCGTGAAGCGGACGTATAAGCGGCGGCTTCGCGGGCCCTAGCTTTACCTTTTTGCATGCGGCGTACTTCGATAGACTAAAGCGTCACCACTGGAGCCGATCATTTGGTCGCTGACGACGCCATCCTGTTCAACGAGACTAACCGACTGGCCGAGGCCCTATGGGCGAAGACGCTCCGTACCGAAGGGCTGAATAGCGACCCCAAGATGGTGTCCTGCACCCTCTACAAGCGGCTATGGAGCCATCACCGTGGCTATGCCCTGCTGTACAAAGACGGGCTGGTCGTCGAGTCTGATACGCTACTTCGATCCTCGATCGAGGCCGCGATCTGTTTGTGCGCTAACTTCTACACCGAAGGCGGTCTGTGGACCCAACTAAAGCAAGACGCGCTTCACACGGTGACGTCCCAGATCAAACAAGCTCGCGAGGTCGATGACAAGGACTTGGAGCGAGACGGTGAGAAGGCGCGCCGTTGGCTGGCTTCGCAGATGGAGCCCAACGTTAGTGCCCGCAAGCTGGAAATGAAGACCCTCGCCGACGACGGCAAAGTCCCCATGCTCTACCAGTTCTATCGTGGACTCTCAGGGACTTCGTCGCACGTCACCGGCCTGTCAATCATGCGCGGTGTGGTCACGCCAGATGAACCCACCATGCAGGAAGCTTGGACGGACCTGACCAAGAAAACGCACCACCTCTGGCAAATCGCAGCAGTGCTTCAAGGCAGTTTCTGTCACGCGCTGCTGCTAGATGAGGATGCGTTGGCCGAAGCCTCAATCGCCTTGGCGAAACGGCTACATGTCCGGTTGGATGCGGCAGGTCTCTAGCGCGCCAAAAGGAGACATAGGCAAACGGCAACGACTAGGGCAGCGGCTTGTAGTCGTCGAGAACGTCGATGATCCGCTGGAGCAGCGGCGCGAACCCATCCCACTTCAGAGTGGAAGCCTTTGGCCGCACCACCTTCTCCGCGAACACGTGCTTCCCGTATTCCGTTGCGGGGTTGGGCGTGCCGAGATTTAGCGTCTTGCCGCCGAGCTTCTCCTTCAACAGCAAGGGCTCGAACAGGTCCTCGATGCAGGTCTTCATCTTCTTGCCGACATGCGGTGTCGCGATGACATAGAGGTTGTCGGTGATGTGGAAGAAGGCATCGGTCGAGCTCAGTTTGATCTCGATGCCGTAGTTCTGCTTGATGACCGCGAATATGTCCTTCGCGCCGTCATCGTTGTCCAGCAGCAGGATCACCGGATGGGCCTGGGGCTTGTGCCCAAACGTGGCCATCAGCTCCTTATAGCGCAGCACGAAGAACTTGAAGTTGCCCGAGCCGCCATCGAGTTCGAGGACTTCCCGCGTCTTGTTCAGGTGGTTGAAGAAGCGAACGGCGCTCTGAAACCCCTTGGGGGTTACCGTCCCGAGCTTCGGTTGGAAGGCCAGCGAGTGCTTGATTGCCAGGGAGAGGTAGACGTTGTCCGTCTTGCCCTCGGTCAGGATGAGCGGGCGGTCCAGGGCCACGAACTTCACGTAGAATAGGAAGCGATAATAGAGCTTACGGAAGGTCGTCTTGTGCTTGCGCTTCTCGATCTCCTCACGGGTGTCGATCGAGTCCTTCACATAATGGATGTGGGCTAGGCGCCCGCTGAGAGGACCGAGTGACGTGATCCCCATCTTCGCGGCCGCTTTCGCCCCCCCTCCCGGCGCGTCACCGTCTTTTGCGTCCGGCGCGTTGTCGCGCCGACGGGCGAGCGACTTGTTGAACGGGACATCCGCGTATTGGCCGGTCTTGAACAGGGAGTCGCACATGGCGCGCGTGCGCTTGTAGTACTCGCGCCGGACGTTGACTTTCGCATTGACCGTCAGGCTGGTGACCAGCTGACGCGACATTCGGATTTGCATCCGTGTCTTGTCCGGGTTGACGTTGAAGCCGGCATCCGTGATCCGCGACACTAGCTCGTTCCCCAACTCCCAAAGCCCGGTATCGCCTTCAGTTTGGGTCGCGAGTGCGGGCGGAAATATCTTTTTGTTGGTCGAGAAAGTCAGGTCGTCGGCATAGCGCGAGTAGGTCACACCTTGCGTCTTAGCCATCTTCGCTAGGCGCACATCAAGCAGATGGGCGAGTAGGTCCGAGATGACCGGTGAACAAGGGCTGCCTTGGGGCAGCACATTTTGGTAGCAGGCGATCTGCGCGATTAGCGTCGCGACCTTGTCGTTCAGCTCGAACGACTTGCTCTTGATGAAGAAACCTCGCACTCGCCCAAAATTGAAGCTCGGGAAGAAGTCCTCGAGGTCCAGGTTGAGCACGAAACGCCGGCCATGATGCGGCTTGGCGTTCGTCACGATGGAATGGCCGCGTCGGAACCCATGCGACAGAGACCCGAGGCCGCTCTCCTTATCGGTCTCGTCCCGGCAGGCGTAGAGGATGTTCGCGAGCCGCCGCTGAAGCAGCTTCAACTGGTTGGTGGGCGCGCAGATCTCTCGCTCGCCGCCGTTCTTCTTCGGGATCTTGAAGGTGGTGTATTTGGCGGCGTCGGGCAGCTTGTACAGGATGTAGGACAGACTCTTGGGCTTGTAGCCAAGCAGTGCCGCCAGGTCGTCGATGTCCTTCGCTGCTTTCAGACTCTTAAGTACAGACACAGTGCGTATTCGCCCCAGTTGTGAGGCTTACAGGCACTCCTATGCGTTCATCGGCCCATTTGCCCGTAAACGGTCAAACAGCGATAAGGGTCATTGGGAAGCAACGACTAGTCGTATTGCTTCATACGTCGCGAAACACGACGACAAATCTGCCTGTAAGCCAATTTCTTGGGTACCGCGCGCAGTGCCGCTTGGCAAGCAGAGGTTGCTTAGGGCTTCGCCAAGGGCGCGCTTCGATAGCCTTTCGCCCAGCTTCGGTCGCCGAAGGCTCCTGCATCCGGTCGCCCGCAAACCTATGCGCTGCTCGCACACTAACGTTCGCAGCTGAAAGTCGTCCAATGGTTCAGAAGCGGACCTTCCGGACGTCTGCCATGAGTCAGGTTCAGCCTCCTGCGCCCACTTGAACCGCCCCCATCTCCCATCCGCCCTTGCACCATCCCCCCGGCTTGATATGAGCGGGCCATGGCCAGCATCACCTATATCGAGCATGACGGAACCGAGCACGTCGTCGACGTGAAACCGGGGCTGAGCGTCATGGAGGGCGCGATACGGAACAATGTGCCGGGGATCGATGCGGATTGCGGCGGGGCCTGCGCCTGCGCCACCTGCCATGTCTATGTCGACGAGGCCTGGCGCGAGGCGGCGGGCAAGCCCTCGGCCATGGAGGAGTCGATGCTGGACTTCGCCGAAGAGGTCGAGCCCAACAGCCGGCTGTCGTGCCAGATCCGGGTGTCGGAGGCGCTGGACGGCCTGGTGGTGCGGTTGCCGCAGAACCAGCACTAGGCGACACAGGCCGGCGAAGACGTCTTTCGCCGCTTGAACCGCGCGACCGGCGCCCCATGTCGATGCAGCGGCGAACCGAGGCCGCGTGCGAGGCGGGAATTTCAGACGATTCATACTATTCAGACGGTGTTTTTCCGCCGGCCGAGTCTGAAACCCGCGCGGTGGACGCCGCCCTGGGTCACAGCGGGTCAATTCGCCGCTTGATGCCGGCGCATCCCGTCGCCATCTGAGCCGTTACGATCTTTCGACCCAGCACGGACCCCCGACATGACCTTCGCCGACCCGACCCTGGACCCCAATCTCTCGGGCGACCTGATCAAGGAAGGCACCGACGCCTCCTTCATGACCGACGTCATCGAGGCGTCGAAGCATCAGCCGGTCATCGTCGATTTCTGGGCCACCTGGTGCGGGCCGTGCCGGACCCTGGGGCCGGCGCTGGAGAAGGGCGTGCGCGCCGCCAAGGGGGCGGTGAAGATGGTCAAGATCGATGTGGACGCCAATCCGGCCTATGCGGGACAGCTGCGGGTGCAGTCGATCCCCACCGTCTACGCCTTCGTCAACGGCCAGCCGGTGGACGGCTTCCAGGGCGCCATTCCTGACAGCCAGATCAAGGCCTTCATCGACAAGCTGACCGGCGGCCAGGGTGGATCCACCGAGACGGCGCAACTGCTGGAGCTGGGCGAGGAATCCCTGGGCCTGAACGACTTCGGCGGCGCCGCCCAGGCCTTCGCCCATGTCCTGTCGATTGAGCCCGAGAACGAGAAGGCCATCGCCGGCATGGCGCGGGTCTATCTGGCGGGCGGCGATCCCGAACAGGCCGCCCAGACCATCGCCATGGCCCCCCAGGACTCCAAGGAACCGACGGTTCAGAGCGTGCGCGCCCAGTTGGCCCTGGCCGCCAAGGCGCCGACTGGGGCCTCCGCCGAGCTGGAGGCCAAGGTGGCGGCCGACCCGAGCGACCACCAGGCCCGGTTCGACCTGGCCGAGGCCCAGAGCGCGGCCGGCGACTTCAAGGGCGCAGTCGACAATCTGCTGACCATCATCCAGGCCGACCGCGAATGGAACGACCAGGCGGCGCGCAAACAGCTGCTGGTCATCTTCGACGCGGCCGGGGTCAGTTCCGACGTCGCCAAGGACGGGCGTCGCCGCCTGTCTTCCATCCTGTTTTCCTGAGCGTATCGGAGTCTTCATGCCCCAGGGCTATGTCAGGGCGCTCGATCTGCCGCAGGTGATCCCGGTGTTCCCGCTGGAGGGGGCCATACTGCTGCCGCGCGGCCAGCTGCCGCTGAACATCTTCGAGCCGCGCTATCTGAACATGGTGGACGACGCCATGGCCGGGGACCGGATCATCGGCCTGGTCCAGCCCAAGGGCGGGACGCCGGCCCTGCCGGGCCTGTCGCCGGTGGGCTGCGCCGGGCGGATCACCGGTTTTGCGGAAACCTCGGACGGTCGGTATCTGATCACCCTGACCGGGGTGTCGCGGTTCCGCATCGCCGCCGAACTGCCGTCCAAGGCGCCCTATCGCCAGGTGCGCGCCGCCTTCGACGCCTATGAGGACGACCTGGCGCCTCCGCCGGAAGAACCGGACTTTGACCGCGAAGCCTTCCTCGACGCCCTGCGCGCCTACATGACCCACCGGCTGCTGGACATCGACTGGGACACGGCCGAGAGCGCGCCGATGGAGGCCCTGGTCAACAGCCTGTCGATGGCCCTGCCGTTCGAACCGGCCGAGAAACAGGCCCTTCTGGAGGCCATGGGCCTGCTGCCCCGCGCCGAGGCCCTGACCGCCCTGCTCCGCATCGACGCCGCCGACGCCGGTGACGACGCGGCGCCGTCCATGCAATAAGCGGCCACGCTTTCAGGAACCCACCATGAGTGACGCCTTCAACACCCCTGTTTCGGTCGACCCCCGCCTGCTCGAGGTGCTGGTCTGCCCGGTCACGCGCGGCAAGCTGACCTACGACCGCGACGCGGGCGAACTGATCTCGGCCGGCGCCAAGCTGGCCTATCCGATCCGCGAGGGCGTGCCGATCATGCTGGCCGAGGAAGCCCGTCAGTTGGACTGATTTATACTCCGCTCATCCCCGCGAAAGCGGGGATGAGCGGATGGGGTTGCGGCGGCGCTTCGCCGCTCCAATTCCGTAGTGCCTGCTAACGTAAAGAAAGCCTCGCCGATGCTCAGAGTCGCCCTCCAGATGGACCCGATCGAGGCCGTCGACATCGCCGGGGACACCAGCTTCCTGATGGCCGAGACGGCCCAGACGCGCGGGCATAAGCTGTGGGTCTATGACTTCCGCACCCTGGCCCTGGAGGAGGGCCGTCTCTACTGCCGCGCCCGGCCGATCACCGTGCGGCGCGAGGTCGGGAACCACGTCGACTTCGGCGACTGGGCAAGACTGGACCTGGCTGAGGACGTGGACGTGATCCTGATGCGCCAGGACCCGCCTTTCGACATGGCCTATGTCACCGCCACCTATCTGCTGGAGACGGTCCATCCCAAGACCCTGGTCGTCAACGACCCGGCCCAGGTGCGTTCGGCGCCCGAGAAGCTGCTGGTCACCGCCTTCCCCGGCCTTCAGCCCCCGACCCTGATCTCGGCCGATCCGGTCGCCCTGAACGCTTTCCACAAGACGCATGGCGAGGTGGTGCTGAAGCCCCTGCACGGCAACGGCGGTTCGGGCGTGATCAAGCTGCGCGCCGACGATCCCAATCTGGACGCCCTGATCGAGATCCACGCCGCCGGCAGCCGTGATCCGCTGGTGATCCAGAAATTCATTCCGGCCGTGTCCAAGGGCGACAAGCGGATCCTGCTGATCGACGGCGAACCCGTGGGCGCCATCAACCGCGTCCCGGCGGCGGGCGCCGTCCGCTCCAACCTGCACGTCGGCGGCACCGCCATGCCGGTCGAGCTGACCCCGCGCGACCTGGAGATCTGCGCCGCCATCGGCCCGACTCTGAAGGAACGCGGCCTGATCTTCGTCGGCATCGACGTGATCGGCGACTATCTGACCGAAATCAACGTCACCTCGCCCACCGGCGCCCAGCAGTTGAAGACCTTCACCGGCATCGACGCCACCGCCCTGATGTGGGACGTGATTGAAGCCAAGCGCGCTTCACAGGTTGCATGACCACCACTTGAATTAGATTTCAGTTCATGGTCTGTTCTCTCGGGGAAGCGGGAGAAGGCCATGGTCGCGCGGGTTGTCACGGTCGCCTTTGACGGAGTCGAGGCCCGACGCGTGGATGTCGAGGTCCAGCTGGTCGGCCAGGATCAGCAGACGGTGTTCAACATCGTCGGCCTGCCGGACAAGGCGGTGGCCGAAAGCCGCGAACGGGTGCGGGGGGCCTTTGCCGGGATCGGCCTGGCGCTTCCGGCCAAACGGATCATCGCCAATCTGGCGCCCGCCGACCTGCCCAAGGAAGGCAGTCATTTCGACCTGCCGCTGGCCCTGGCCCTGATGGCGGCCATGGGGGTGATCGCGCCGGACGCCCTGGACGGTTGGGCCGCCATAGGCGAACTGGGTCTGGACGGGCAGATCGCGCGGGTCGGCGGGGCCCTGCCGGCCGCTGTGGCCGCCGACGCCATGGGCCTGGGTCTGATCTGTCCCGAGGCCACGGGACCCGAGGCGGCCTGGGCAGGCGGCGCCCGCATCCTGGCGCCACGGTCGCTGATCGCCCTGGTCAATCATTTCAAGGGAACCCAGGTGTTGCGCGCGCCCGAGCCCGGCCCGCTGGCGACCGGCGGCGTCACGCCCGACCTGCGCGAGGTCAAGGGGCAGGAGGGGGCCAAGCGCGCGCTGGAGATCGCGGCGGCGGGCGGGCACAACCTGTTGTTCATCGGCCCCCCGGGCTCGGGCAAGTCGATGATGGCCCAACGCCTGCCGGGCCTCTTGCCGCCCCTGACTTCGCAGGAATTGCTGGAGACCTCGATGGTCTGGTCGGTCGCCGGCCTGATCGAACGGGGCGCGCTGACACGGGATCGACCCTTCAGAAGCCCGCACCATTCAGCCTCGATGGCGGCCCTGACCGGCGGGGGTCTGCGCGCCAAACCGGGCGAGGCCTCGTTGGCGCACAACGGAATCCTGTTCCTGGATGAACTGCCGGAATACAGCGCCCAGGCCCTGGATTCGCTGCGGGCGCCGCTGGAGACGGGCGAGATCGCGGTGGCGCGGGCCAACGCCCATATCCGCTATCCGGCGCGGTTCCAGCTGGTTGCAGCGATGAATCCCTGTCGGTGCGGCATGGGCGGGGCCGGACGCGGGGCCTGCGGCAAGGCGCCCCGCTGCCAGCGCGACTACCAGAACCGCATCTCCGGCCCGATGTTCGACCGGATCGACCTGACGGTCGAAACCCCGCCCGTCACCGCCGCCGACATGACCCTGCCCCCGCCCGCCGAAGGCACGGCCGAGGCCAAGGCCCGCGTCGCCGCCGCGCGCGCCATGCAGGAGGACCGGGTGCGCGCGGCGGGACTGGATCCGGCCCAGTGTCTGAACGCCCGCGCCTCGGGCGACACCCTGGACCGGTTCGCCACGCCCGACGAGGCGGGCCGGATGCTGCTGATGCGGGCGGGCGAGGCCGGCGGCCTGACGGCGCGGGGCTGGACCCGCACCCTGCGCTTGGCCCGCACCATCGCCGACCTAGACGGCTGCACCGGGGTGCTGCGTCGCCACATCGCCGAGGCCCTGATCTATCGCCGCACCACCGTAGGCGCCGAAGCCGACTTCGACCGACGCCAGGCCCAGCGGGGCGAAACGTCCGAGATCCGCGAGGCGACGCCGGACCAGGCGCCCTTCCTCTATTCGTGAGAGGAGCAATCCTTAACCCGACGGCCCTATATTGCCCGGCCTACGGAGACGGTGATGGCGCGACGGGCTGCAAAACGGATCGAGACCCAGGCGACGCAGGCCGTCGATCCGGCCCAGCAGTTCCTGCGGCTGATGAGCCACGAGATGCGCACGCCGCTGAACGGCGTGCTGGGCATGATCAACCTCCTGCAACGCACCCGGCTGGACGGCGCCCAGCGCGCCTATGCCGAGAATGCGCGCCAGTCGGCCGAACATCTGCTGGGCCTGGTCAATGACCTGCTGGACTACGCCCGGCTCGAGGCGGGATCGCTGGAGTTCGACCTGGCCCCGGTCGATCTGGAAGGCCTGGTGCGCGGCGTCGCCGAGCTGCTGAGCCCACGCGCCCACGACAAGGGGCTGGAGATCGTCTGGTCGGTCGACGCCGACGCCCCCGACATCCTGGCCGACGAAGGTCGGCTGCGGCAGGTCTTGTTCAATCTGGCCGGTAATGCGGTCAAGTTCACCGAAGCGGGCGGCGTGCGCCTGTCGGTCGAACGCGTCGCCCCCGATCCGACCGATGTGGACGACGGTCGCGTCCGCCTGGCCTTCATCGTCGACGACACCGGTCCTGGCGTGCCGCCAGAAGCCCGCGCCCGCATCTTCGAAGAGTTCGGCCACGCCGATTCCTCCGACGCCGTGCGCCATGACGGCGCGGGCCTGGGCCTGGCGGTGGTGCGCAAACTGGCGGCGGCCATGGGCGGAACGGCCACGGTCGAGGATCGGCCGAGCAGCGCCGACGACGGCGCCCAAGGCGGCGCCCGTTTCCGTTTTGAAGCGGCGTTCGAGGCGGTCGCCGCCCCGCGCGACAAGCCGCTACGAGGCCAGACGGTCGCCGTCCGCTCGCCCAACCCTTTCGTCCACGCCGCCGCCGCCGATCAGATCAAGGCGTCCGGGGGCAAGGTCGCCGCCAAGGCCGCCGTGACCCTGATCGATCATACGGGGACCCCCGCCGGAGACCTGGCGCCCCTTCCCGCCACCGGGCGGGGCGTCGTGCTGCTGAAGCCGTCCGAGCGGGACCTGATCCCCCGCTACCGGACCGCCGGTTTCCACGGCTATCTGATCAAACCCCTGCGCCGCGCCTCCCTGGCCGAACGGGTTCTGGCCGCTGTGGGCGCCGACCCCGCCGCCGCGACCACCGCCGCTGCGCCCGAGGACGACCGCGTCGTCCCCGCCCGGTTCGCCGGCGTCCGCGTGCTGCTGGCCGAGGACAATCCGGTCGGCGCCCTTCTGGCCCGTACCCTGCTGCGGCGCGAGGGCTGCACGGTCGAGACCGCCGCCACAGGCCATGAGGCCGTCGCCGCCCTGGCGCGCGCCCGCTATGACCTGGTCTTCATGGACATGCGGATGCCCGGCATGGACGGTCCCGCCGCCGCCCGCGCCATCCGCGCCACGGGCGACGCCACCCCCATCCTGGCCCTGACCGCCAACGCCTTCGCCGAAGATCGCCGTCTGTGCCTGGAGGCCGGAATGGACGACCATCTGGTCAAGCCGCTGGACGCCGACGCCCTGCGCGCCGCCCTGGCCCGCTGGACGAAACGCGACATCCGCGCCAAGGTCGGCTGAGATAAGGACGCCGAGGCGGCGGCCTTGGAGACGCCTGTCCATGACGAACCTAACGCCGCCCAACGGCCCCCTTGCCCCCGCCGCAGAGACCACGCCCAAAAAAGCGGTCGGAGCAACTGATGTCCTGAGAGCGTTAGGGCGCGGGCGCGTGCTCATCACTCTGATAATCGGACTGGGCTCTGGCCTACCGTTCATGCTGGTCGGCAACACACTCGGCATATGGCTGCGCGAGGGCGGAACGGAGCTGGCGGCGATCGGCTTCATCTCTTGGGTGGGCCTGGCGTATTCGCTGAAATTCCTTTGGGCGCCCGTGATCGATCGGGTTGATGTGCCGCTGCTGGGCCGTCTGGGACGGCGCCGGGGCTGGCTACTGTTGTCCCAGATCGCCGTCGGCCTTTCGCTGATCGCCATGGCCCTGATCGGGCCGGAAGGCGGCTTGACCCTGCTGGGCGTGGCCGCCTTGGCGACGGCCTTCTCGGCCGCGACGCAAGACATTGTCGCCGATGCCTGGCGGATCGAGAGCGCTGAAAGCGACGAAGATCAGGGTCTGCTGACCTCGGCATTCCAACTCGGCTATCGCGCGGCGATATTGGCGGGCAACGCGTTGATCCTTTTCGTCGCCTCCGGCATCGGTTGGAATGGCGCGTATGGCCTGTATGGCGCGGCTATGGGGATCGCCGTCGTTGCGACCCTGTTTGCGAAGGAGCCGGTGGATCGCCGCACTCTGGAGCAAGTCACGGGACAGGTGTCGCTACTCTCACCCCGTGGCCTTTTCGACGCCATTGTGGGGCCCTTCGTCACCTTCCTGAAAACTCATGGTGCGGCGGCGATCCTCATGCTGGCGGCGATCAGCCTTTACCGCCTGCCAGACTTCGTCATGGGGCCGATGATCGGACCCTTCTACACCGACCTTGGGTTGGCCAAGGAAACCATCGGCGCCATGCGACTGAGCGTCGGGCTTATTGCGTCGCTGCTGGGCATCGCTGCGGGCGGCCTGTTCGCAGTCCGTTTCGGCTTCGGCAAGACCTTGCTGCTTGGCGCTCTGATCGGGCCGATGTCCAATCTAGGCTATACGGCCATGGCGTTGGTTGGTCTGTCGACGCCAGTCTTTGCAGCTGTTCTGTTCGTGGAGAACTTCTCCGAAGGTTTTGCTGGCGCTGCGCTCGTCGCCTACATGGCCAGCCTGACCAGCATTGGCTACACGGCGACACAATATGCCCTGTTGAGTTCGTTCTACGCCCTGCTCGGCAAGTTCTTGAAAGGACTGTCCGGCGTCGTTGTGGAGGGGCTGGAACAAGGACGGCCGCTCATGGAGGCGTATGCCCTCTTCTTCGCCGCAACCGCAGCGGTCGGCTTGCCTGCGGTACTGCTGTGCTGGCTGCTGCTGCTTCGACACCGGAAATCAGACAGAAGCGTCAACACCTTTTAGTCCGGCTATCACTCTCCCGTGAGGCCCACGAAAAGGACCGCCGGACACCGGCGGGCCTTCTCTGTTCCAGCGGTCGCCGGTTTAGTTCTTGGCGCTTTCGGCGCCTTGGCTGACGGCCGAGCCGGCGGCGGAGACGTCGCGGCCGACGCCCGAGATGGTGTTGCAGGCCGCCAGGGTCTCGCCGGCCTGTTCGGGAGAAACGCCCATCTTGGCGGCGATGGGGCCGTGGCCGAGGACGGCCGTGATCTGCCCGGGGCGAGATGTTGCGTGAAGCTGCCCAAATTATTTGCATACAAGGAATTCGGGAAGCCAAAGTCGCCGACCGCATGAGAGGCGTCGGCCATTCGCAGAACCGCCCAAGCCTGTTTCCGGCGTGGTGGATTGGAGGGCCTCTCGCGAGGCTTTCATTGGTCGCCGCCGTTCTGATCTACGGCCACTCTGTTAGCTACTTCATTCGCTGAACGGCCGGCGCGACGTCAGCCGTCTCAAACCGGCGGCGCGGTCGACTGGATCAGGGCGGCCTTACGGCGGACGTGTTCGCGCCAGGCGGTGTAGAGGCCGCTGGAGGCGATGAGGGCGGCGCCGGCCAGGGTGTTCAAGGTCGGGGTCGTGGACATCAGCCACCAGCCGAAGATTATGGCGCCGACGATCTGGAGATAGTCGAAGGGCGCGACCACGGCGACCGGGGCCTTTTGCAGCGAGGCGGTCATGAACAGCTGGGCCAGGCCGCCGGCGACGCCAGAGCCGATCAGCAGGGCGAAGGTCGCGGGCGCATGCATCCGGCCGACGAACGGCAACAGGATCGCGCCCACCACGGAGGACCCGACGAAGAACCAGAAGACGATGGCGGCGACGTGCTCGGTGTCGCGCAACTGACGCAGGGTGATGGTGACGCCCGCCGTCAGCAGAGCCGCCATCAGGCCGAAACCGATCCCCTCGAGCGGCACGGCATGACCGCCCCCCGAGACGAACGAAAGGGGGCGCATGACGATGACCACGCCGATGAAGCCCACCGCAACGGCGGTCCAGCGACGCGGCCCCACCGCCTCCTTCAGGATCAGGAAGGACAGCAGGGTGGCGAAGATCGGCGCAGTGAAGCTGAGGGTGGTGGCGTCGGCCAGGGGCAGCAGGGTCAGGGTCTGGAAGAGGCACAGGATGGAGACGATGCCCAGGGCGCTGCGACCCGCATGGGCCCAGGGCCGGCGTGTCGTCAGGCCGGCCAGCCCGCCCGGCTGGGTCAGCACCCAGGCCAGGACCACGGGCAGGCCGAAAAAGGCGCGGTAGAACAGCATCTCGGGGGCGACCACGCCGTCCAGAGAGGCCAGTTTCAGCACCGCCGCCATGACGGAAAAGGAGCCCGCAGCCGCGATCCTGAGCGCGATGGCGCGCGCGATGTCCTCGCCGCCGATCCGTCCCGTCATGACGTCCTTTCGATGTTGCGGCGCACACATAGGCCCGCGCCGCCGTCTCGCCCACCCCCGAGGGAGCCTTTCCGCGCGAACGGCGTTAAGCCTGTCTAACCGGCCAAGCTTGACCGGCGCCCCTATTTTTTTGACCTTGCAGGAGAGACGACGTGGAAAATCTGATCAATCAGATCGGCGACTTCCTGAGTGGAATCGCCGGTCTCGCCAGCGCCGGCTTCGACGGCGTCAACCAGGTGATGGGGTTGATCATCGCCATCATCGCCGCCCTGCTGATGGTGGACTGGCGCGCGCTGGCCTCGACGGCCCTGGGCGCGACCCTGGTGCATCTGATCGTGCTGGCCATCCTGCCGGTGCTGAACGGCGGCGAGTTCGCCCTTCCGGCGATCCTGACCGTCGGCTTCTGGATGACGGCCCTGGCCCTGTTCCTGGGCTATGCGATCGTCATCGCCATCTTCTTCTTCATCAAGACCTTGCTGACGGGGACGGCATTCGGCCGACGCCGGGTCGTGCACTGATCTCTGTGGGGCCTATCGCGCTTCGCGCGACTTGAGGCCGGAAGGCCCCCTCTCCGTCATCCTCGGGCTTGACCCGAGGATCGGCTGCTCAGACGACGCGTGAAATGCGCTCAAGCTGTGAGCGACCGCGTCGCGAGCGTCGTAGCGCGGCGCGAAGCCCCCTAAGCGTCAGGCCTGCCTGAAGCCCAACACATCCTGCATGTCGTACAGCCCCGGTCCCCGGGTGCGGACCCAGGCAGCGGCGGCGACGGCGCCCTTGGCGAACAGGGAGCGGTCGATGGCCGAGTGGCTGAGGGTCAGGACCTCGTCCTCGGAGGCGAACAGGACCGTGTGTTCGCCGATGATGCCGCCAGCGCGGATCGAGGAGAAGCCGATCTTGCCGCTCTCGCGCTCGCCCTGGACGCCGTCATAGGGGGCGGAGCGGATCTCGGACAGGTCGGTGAACCGGCCCTCGGCGGCGGCCTCGCCCAGCATCAGGGCGGTGCCGGACGGTGAATCGACCTTGCGGCGGTGGTGGGCCTCGGTGATTTCGATATCCCAGTCCTGGGCGTCCAGACGCTGGGCCGCGTGCTGGACCAGGCCGATCAGGATGTTCACGCCCAGGGAGAAGTTGCCGCTCTTGACGATGGCGATCTTCTCGGCGGCCCTCATCAGCTCGGCCTCCTGATCCGGCGTGAAGCCGGTGGAGCCGATGACCAGGGCCGGGCCGCCGCGTTCGGCCGCGCCCTGGGCCAGGGCCACCGAGGCGTCGGGGGTCGAAAAGTCGATGATCACGTCGCACAGCGAGATGTCGGCGGTTTCGCCCCAGTCGAAGCGGGCGGCGACGACCACGTCCTCGCGCGCATCGAGAACCTGGGACACCGCGCGACCCATCCGACCGCGATAGCCGGAAATGCCGGCGTGGAAGATTGCGCTCAAACCACGTTTTCTTTCGACCCGTCCGCATCCTGATTGCGCAGGATGTCGGCCCAGAAGCGCTTCGCCTTGCCGGCGAAGCTGGAGTTGCGGGGGTTCTGCCCCTCTCCGAACGACAGGGCAAGCTCTTGCAGCAGTTCCTTCTGACGGGGGGTCAGGTCGGTGGGGGTCTCGACGAACAGTTCGACCACCAGATCCCCGCGCGCCCGGCCGTTCAGGTGGGGCATGCCCTTGCCCTTGATGCGAACGGTCTTGCCGGTCTGGGCGCCGGCGGGCACGGCGACGGACGCCTTGCACTTGCCGTCGCAGGCGTCGGACACTAGGCAGGGGGCGTCGATCTCGCCGCCCAGGGCCGCCACCGTCATCGGCACGGGCACGGTGACCAGCAGGTCCAGGTTGTCGCGCTCGAACAGGTCGTGCGGCGTCACCGACAGGAAGACGTACAGGTCGCCGCGCGGGCCGCCGCGCTGACCGGCGTCGCCCTCGCCCGACAGGCGGATGCGCGAGCCGTCGTCCACGCCGGCGGGGATCTTCAGGTTCAGGGTGCGGGTCTTGCGCACCTGTCCGTGGCCGTGACAGGTCGTGCAGGGGTCGGCGATCATCTGGCCGGCGCCGTGGCAGCGGGGGCAGGTGCGTTCGACCTGGAAGAAGCCGTTGGCCTGGCGCACCCGGCCGGCGCCGTTGCAGGTGGTGCAGGTGACGGGCTTGGTGCCCGGCTTGGCCCCCGAGCCCTCGCAGGTCTCGCAGGTCATGGTGGCGGGGATGTCGATCTCGACCTCGGCGCCCTTGTAGGCCTGCTCCAGGCTGATCTCGAGGTCATAGCGCAGGTCCGAGCCGCGACGCGGTCCGCCCTGCTGGCCCCGGCCCGCCTGGCGACCGCCGAAGGCGTCCCCGAAGGCGTCGCCGAACACCTGGGAGAAGATGTCGTTGATGTCGGAAAAGCCCTGCTGGCCCTGGCCGAAGCCGCCGCCTGCGCCGCCGTTCACGCCCGCGTGGCCGAACCGGTCATAGGCCGCGCGCTTGTTGTCGTCCGACAGGACCGTATAGGCCTCGGAGATTTCCTTGAACTGGGCCATCGACTCTTCCGAGCCGCCGTTGCGGTCCGGGTGATGGATCATGGCCAGCTTGCGGTAGGCCGATTTCAGGCCGGGCGCGTCGATGGTCCGTTCGACGCCCAGAATCTCGTAATAGTCACGCGCCATCGGGCGTCAGTCCTCATTACTTCCCCTGCCGCTTCCCTCGGATCTCTGTGGATCCTGGAGGAAGACGGTGTCCCGGCTGACATGGGGGCCGGGACGAATGATGCAAGTTTCATGAAAAGGCCCCGCCTATCGCAAGACAAGCGGGGCCGTATCATTTCGCCGACCTGTTGCGGATCAGGCGCTCTTCTTCTCGTCGCCGTCGGCGTCCGACACGTCCTCGAACTCGGCGTCGACCACGCCGTCGTCGGCCGGTTGGCCTTCAGCGTCGCCGGCGCCCTGCTGCTGGGCGTACATGGCTTCACCCAGTTTCATCGAGGCCTGGACCAGGGTGTTGGTCTTGGCGCGGATGTCCTCGGCGTCCGTACCCTCGCGGGCGATCTTCAACTCGGTCAGGCCGGTTTCGATCGCGGTCTTGACGTCGGCCTCGACCTTGTCGCCGTGTTCGGCCAGGGCCTTCTCGGTCGAGTTGATCAGGCTGTCGGCGGCGTTCTGGGCTTCGACCAGATCCTTGCGGACCTTGTCGGCGGCGGCGTTGGCTTCGGCTTCCTTGACCATCTTGTCGATGTCGGCGTCCGAAAGGCCGCCGTTGGCCTGGATCCGGATCGACTGTTCCTTGTTGGTCGCCTTGTCCTTGGCCGAGCCGTTGACGATGCCGTTGGCGTCGTTGTCGATGGCGACCTCAATCTGCGGCATGCCGCGCGGCGCCGGCGGGATGCCCATCAGGTCGAACTGACCCAGCATCTTGTTGTCGGCCGCCATCGGACGCTCGCCCTGGAAGACCCGGATCGTCACGGCCGACTGGTTGTCGTCGGCGGTCGAGAAGGTCTGGCTCTTCTTGGTCGGGATGGTGGTGTTGCGCTCGATCAGGGGCGTGAAGACGCCGCCCAGGGTCTCGATGCCCAGGGTCAGGGGCGTCACGTCCAGCAGCAGCACGTCCTTGACGTCGCCTTGCAGAACGCCGGCCTGAACGGCGGCGCCCAGGGCCACGACTTCGTCAGGGATGACGCCCTTGTGCGGCTCCTTGCCGAAGAAGGCCTTCACGGCCTCCTGCACCTTGGGCATGCGGGTCATGCCGCCGACCAGGACGACTTCGTCGATGTCCGAGGCCTTCAGGCCGGCGTCGGCCAGGGCCTTCTTGCACGGCTCGATGGTGCGGGCGACCAGGTCGTCGACCAGGGCTTCCAGCTTGGCGCGCGACAGTTTGATGTTCAGGTGCAGCGGGCCCGAGGCGTTCATTGTGATGAACGGCAGATTGACCTCGTACTGGGTCGTGGAGCTGAGCTCCTTCTTGGCCTTT
>NZ_JAUSOE010000104.1 GCF_030656255.1 Brevundimonas sp.
CCGCCGTTGGCGGGCAGCTTGCGGCCGACCAAGTCCAGCGCCTGGATGCCGTTCGTGCCCTCGTAGATCATGGTGATGCGCGCATCACGCAGATACTGGCTGGCCGGGAAGTGTTCGGTATAGCCCGAACCGCCGTGGACCTGCATCGCCAGCGAGGCCACGTGGAAGCCCTTGTCGGTCAGATAGGCCTTCAGCACGGGCGTCAGCAGGCCCATGTAGTCCTTGGCCTTGGTCGCCACGGCCTCGTCTTCCGACTTCTCCAGATCGGCGTGCAGCGCGGTCCACAGGATGAAGGCCTGACCGCCTTCGACGAAGGCCTTGGCCTCCAGCAGCATGCGGCGCACGTCGGGGTGGACGATGATCGGATCGGCCGGACCTTCGGGGTTCTTGGGTCCGGTCAGGCTGCGGCCCTGCAGGCGGTCCTTGGCGAACTCGGCGGCGGCCTGATAGGCGGCGGTGCCGATGGCCAGGCCTTGCAGGCCGGTGCCCAGGCGGGCCTCGTTCATGACCACGAACATGTTGTTCATGCCACGGCCTTCTTCGCCCAGCAGCCAGCCCTTGGCGCCGTCATATTGCATCACGGCGGTGGCGTTGCCGTGGATGCCCATCTTGTGCTCCAGGCCGGCGCATTCGAGGGTGTTGCGCTCGCCCAGCGAGCCGTCCTCGTTGACCAGGTATTTGGGCACGACGAACAGGGACAGGCCCTTGATGCCCGGAACCGCGCCTTCGATACGGGCCAGGACGGTGTGGATGATGTTGTCCGAGAAGTCGTGCTCGCCCGCCGAGATCCAGATCTTCTGGCCGGTGATCGAGAAGCTGCCGTCGTCATTGCGCACGGCCTTGGTGCGGACCATGCCCAGGTCCGTGCCGCACTGGGGCTCGGTCAGGTTCATGGTGCCCGACCATTCGCCCGAGACCATCTTGGGCAGGTATTTGGCCTTGATCTCGTCCGAGGCGCTGGCGTGGATGCCGGCGTAGGCCGAGGCGGTCAGGCCGGGATACATGGAGAAGGCCGCCGAGGCGCCGGCTGTCATCTGGCCGAAGGCGGAGGCGACGATGCTGGGCATGCCCTGGCCGCCGTAGGCCGGGTCGGCGGCCAGCGCCATCCAGCCGGCGTCCGACATGGCCTTATAGGCTTCCTTCCAGCCCTTGGGCCCGGTGACGACGCCGCCTTCGGACCAGTGACAGCCTTCCTTGTCGCCCGGATTGTTGATCGGAGCGATGACCTCGTCGGCGAACTTGCCGCCCTCTTCCAGGATCTGGTTGACCAGGTCGGACGAGACGTCCTGGAAGCCGGGCTGGTTGGTGTAGCGGTCGATCTCCAGCACTTCATTCAGGATGAAGGTGAAATCGCGGACGGGCGACTTATAGGCCATGGGTCAGGCTCTCGCTTTGAAGGGGTGATGGTCGTGGTTGAGGCGTGCGCGCAGCAACTTCTCATAGTCTTCGGCGCCGGGCAGCAGGTCCGGTCGGTGTTCGCCCAGCTTGGACTCCATCCAGGCGCAGGCGTCCTCCGCCGTCTGGATCGCGCCCTCGATGTCTTCCAGCTGCTGTTTCAACGCTGCGATCTGGGCGCGGTGGCGACGCAGGGCCACCGCCATCTGGTGGACGTTGTGATCCTTGCGGTCATACAGGTCCAGCATCTCCTGGATTTCCTGCAGGGTGAAGCCGATGCGGCGGCCTCTCAGGATCAGTTTCAGCCGCGCGCGGTCGCGCGAATCATAGACGCGCGTCTGTCCCTTGCGGGCCGGCGTCAGCAGACCCTTGTCCTCATAGAATCTGAGGGCGCGGGCCGTGGCGTCGAACTCGCGGCACAGCTGGCGGATGGAATAGGTGCGGTGGTCGTCGGCGGTGGCCATGGCGACATCATAACTTTACGTGCGCGTAAAGGAAAGGCTTTACGTGCGCGTAAGGGTAAGCTTTCGCTGAGGCGGGCGGCAGGCAAAGAAAAGCCCGGAGCCTGGGGGGAGAAGGCTCCGGGCGCGACACACCGGGACAGGAGGGGGGAGAGGGCCCGGCGATCGATCTCTAAATGCGGTTCAGGCCGTGCGGCGACCCAGCAGAACCGGGAGGGTGAAGCCCAGCAGAATGAGGTTGACCACGGCCAGGCCGATGTCCTGGCTGAGGGCGTGGATGATCAGCATGGTCGATTCCAGCACGATCAGACCGGCGGCCGAGGTCAGCAGCAGGGGCCGTCCGACGCGCCACGAGATCAGCGGCGCCAGGACGCCCAGCGCCAGCACCAGTTCGACCATGCCCAGGCCGCGCACCATGTTCTCGGGCGCGACGGCGGGCCAGCCCATCAGGGTGATGAGGTTGGTCATCGGCTCGGTCAGCTTGGCGTAGCCGGCGGCGATGAAGAACATCGCGATCCAGCCCTGCAGCGTCCACAGGGTGATGTTCTTGTAGGCGGCGCGGCTGCGGCCTGGGCGACGGGGAGATGTGTTGTGGTCATTGGGGAGGGACCTGATTGGTAACAGTTGCGATATCGGATTGAGCGTCTCCGTTCGCAAGGGGGGATGTAGAGGCCCTTTCGATATTTGTCATCAGACGATGACATCAATCGATGACATCAGTTGATGACTTTGTGTTTCAGGGGCGGCGCGAGTGGCCCGATTCGCGCCGCCCCTGCAACGGGTTCGGACGATATTTCGACCGATCAGGGTTCGTCCGGTCAGGTCTCTTCAGGCTGGGGGCCCGGCGTCTGGACGATCAGGTCGCCGGGCTGGCAATCCAGCTCGCGGCACAGGGCGTCCAGGGTCGAGAAGCGGACGGCGCGGGCCTTGCCGGTCTTCAGGATCGACAGATTGGCCAGGGTCAGTCCGACGCGGTCGGACAGTTCGGTCAGGGACATGCGGCGTTCGAGCAGCAGCCGGTCCAGTTGGATCATGATCATGGCGCGCCCCTCAGACCGTGGTCAGATGTTCGTCGCGCATGGCCGAGCCCTGGCGGAAGACCTCGGCCAGGATGAAGACCACGAGGATGCCCAGCCAGGACCCCAGGTCGAAGTCATAGTCGGACGGCGACTGGCCGATGGCTTGAGGCGCGACGAAGACCAGCAGCAAGGCGGTCAACTGGATTCCAATCAGGCCGAAGCCCACGGCCTGAAGCCGTTTGACGTTAGCGAACTCGAAGGCGTCGCCCTGATTGACCGACAACAGGATGCGCCGCAGCCGGTTGATGATCCACCAGGTGAAGCCGCAGGCCAGGAAGGCGCCCAGCAAGGTCAGCCTGCCCGTCATTTCGAAATTGGTATGGGAATCGACGTCTACGCCTTTTAACCCGTCCATCAGGCCTGCGCCGAAGCTTGGAAAGATCAGGCTGACGACCAAGGCGCCCCCGACCGCGATGGCGCCGATCATCACGAAGATGTTTCCAAAACCCAAGACCAGACGCACTGCGCTGGCGATGGATCGCTTACCGATCATTTTCATTTTTCGTCACTCCAATCGGGTCGCCCTCCGCGACGCCTTCATGACTATCGATATGGATTTATCGATAAACGGGCAAGAAAATTATCGATAAACGAGATGAAGCTTTCGTAAGATTCGGCTCAGGCGGTGAAGCCCCAGGCCGTGCGGGCGGCTTCCAGACGGGCCAGCTTGGCGTAGAAGGGCGCCCAGTCGTCGTCGGCGTCTATGGCGGCCCAGATCGTCTCGACCTCGTCGATCCGCATCTCCTCGGGCTCGCGGGCGGCGAACATCGGGTGCTCCAGACGTTCGATCCGGTCGGGCTCATGCTCCAGCAGGGCGAAGCGGAAGGCGTCGAAGGCCTCGCCCTGGTACAGTTTCGCGCGCGGCCCTGACAGGGCGCGGGCGGACGAGGCGAAGCCCCCGAACCAGTCGAAGAAGACCGGCTCCCAGCGCAGGGCCTCGCCGCCTTCCCGCAGCAGGGCCAGGGTCGCATCCACCAGCCGCTGGTCCGCCGCCTCGCCCAGGCTCAACACGCCCAGCCGCATCAGGAAGGCCGCGCGCAGTTCGCGGATATAGGCGGGGCCGAAACTGTTCAGGGCGTCCGTCAGGGGCTCGACCTCCGCCACCAGCTTCAGACAGCCGGCCAGTTGCGTCAGGTTCCAAAACACCGCCTCGGGCTGGCGCGCGAAGGCGTAGAGGCCCGTCTGGTCGAAATAGGCGGCGGTGAAGCCGGGATCATAGAAGGGCAGGAACCGCCAGGGGCCATAGTCGAAACTCTCGCCCGTGACGTTCAGATTATCGGTGTTCAGCACCCCATGGACGAAGCCGGCCGCGATCCAGCGCGCGGTCAGTTTCGCCGAGGCCTCGACGACGGCGCGCAGCAGGCCGGGCGCGTCCCCGGCGGCGACCGTCGGATGATACAGGGTGCGGACGTGTTCGATCAGCGCCTCGATCTGATCCACGCGGCCCAGATAGGCCGCGCGCTGGAAGGTGCCGAAGCGGATATGGGAGTGGGACAGGCGCACCAGCACGGCCGAACGGGTCGGCGACGGCTCGTCGCCGCGTTCCAGCGCCTCGCCGGTCTCGATCAGGGAAAAGGCCCGGCTGGTCGGCACGCCCTGGGCCTCCAGCATCGCGGCCGCCAGCACCTCGCGCATCCCGCCCTTCAGCGTCAGCCGCCCGTCGCCGCCGCGCGACCAGGGCGTCGTGCCCGAACCCTTGGTGCCTAAATCCAACAACCGGCCGGAGGCGTCGCGCATCTGCGCGGCCAGAAATCCGCGTCCGTCGCCCAGGTCCGGATTGTACTGGCGGAACTGGTGCCCGTGATAGCGCATGGCCAGGGGGCCGGGTTGTCCGGGCAGGGGGGCGAACCGGCCGAAGGCGGCGATCCATTCGGCGTCGTCCAGCCCCTCCAGCCCCACCTCGGCGGCGGCGCGGTCGTTGCGGAACCTGAGCACGGCCTGCGGGAAATCGGCCGCCTGTACGGCGTCGGCGAAATCGGGACCCAGATCGAAGACGCGCGGTTCGGGGCGGTAGGCGGGGGAGGGGAGCATGGGGGCTAGGTGCGACCGCCGCATCTGTTTCGCAAGTCGCCTATGGTGACGGTTTCTGTTGAACCTCTCGGCCCATGCCGTATTCTTGTCGGCAGACATCAGGTCGCGCTTGCGGCCAGGCCGGCGCCGTCTTCACACGATGAAGCGGCGAATCCGGTCCGACGCCCGTCGATAACCTGGCGTCACGACAGCTCATCCTTTCGATCGGAGGCCGCCGTGGCGCGCAAACTGACTCTCGACTTCCTCAAGACCGAGGCCGCGTCCGGCTCGGCCCTGGCCCTGGCGGCCATCGCGGCGGTGCTGGTGGCCAACTCGCCCTGGTCGGCGGACTATTTCACCTGGCTGAAGAGCTATCATGTGCTTCAGATCGGTCCGATCCGGCTGGAGGAGTCGATCTCCGACTGGATCAAGGAAGGTCTGATGGCGATCTTCTTCCTCGTCGTGGGGTTGGAGATCAAATACGAGATCGTGCGCGGCGAGCTCAGCGATCCGCGCAAGCTGGCGACGCCGGTGCTGGCGGCCATCGGCGGCATGGCCGGGCCGGCCGCCGTCTATCTGGCGCTGTCGGCGACCATGGGGGCGCCCCATGCGGGCTGGCCCATTCCGCTGGCTACCGACATCGCCTTCGCCCTGGCCATCTTCGGCTTCGTCGGCAAGGGCCTGCCGTCGTCGCTGCGGGTCTTCCTGCTCACCCTGGCCATCGTCGACGACCTGGGCGCCATCGCCCTGATCGCCGTCCTGTTCAGCGAGGGCGCCAACTGGGCGCCGCTGTTCTGGGCCCTGGGCCTGATCGCTCTAGGGGGAGTGGTCGCGCACCGGATCCGCATTCCGACGCCCTTCTGGGTGCTGGGCTTTGCGGCGGTCTGGTATCTGACGGTCCTGTCGGGGCTGAGCACCTCGCTGACCGCCGTGGCCTTCGCCATGATCGTGCCGATCGCGGCGCGCAAGGAAGATCGCCAGAGCCCGCTGAAGGAGGCGATGCACGACCTGCATCCGTGGAACGCCTTCCTGGTCCTTCCGCTGTTCGCCTTCGCCAAGGCGGGGGTCTCCTTCGCCGGCCTGACGATGGACCAGGCCTTCGCGCCCCTGGTCATCGCCATCGCCCTGGGCCTGTTCTTCGGCAAGCAGATCGGCGTGCTGGGCATGGCCTGGCTGGCCTCGGCGTTGCGGATCGGCGCCCGGCCGACTGACGCGACCTGGCTGCAGGTCTATGGCGTGTCGCTGCTGTGCGGGGTGGGCTTCACCATGAGCCTGTTCATCGGCGTCCTGGCCTTCCCCGGCGCGGTCGACTCGCCCGAACAGGTCGAGGTCAAGCTGGGCGTCATCGGCGGCTCGATCTTGTCGGCCGTGGCGGCGGCCCTGGTGCTGGGATTGGCAGGCCGGCGCCGCGTGACCGACCCGGCCGCTCTCAAGCCGGAGATTGAGCCGATCGGCTCGAAATCGGGTCAAAACTGACGCAACGTCAGCATTTTATGTCGCTTCCTTGTCACAGCAGGGGTGAACTGCGGCGAAAAATCGTCGCGGCGAACAACGCTCGCTTGTACCCCGGGCCGAAGCGGGCTTAGCCTCCGCCATATTGAGCGCGTCTCCACGTAGAGGCGGGCCGAATGGGAACTAGGAAACGCTGCGGTCGCGCTCCGCGTGACCGGGCTTCAGAGCCGGGAGGACGCTTCATGCGCCACACTAACCGCTATCTTCGGACCACCGTGTCCGCCGCCGTCGTCGGCGCCGCCGTGTTCGGCTTCGCCGGCATCGCCGCCGCCCAGGATGCGCCCACCAGCGTGGACGACATCATCGTCACCGCCCAGAAGCGCGAACAGAGCCTGCAGGACGTGCCGATCGTGGTCACGACTCTGTCGCAGGAGGTGCTGGACGGCGCCGGGGTGCAGGACATCAAGGATCTGCAGATCCTGACGCCGGGCATGACCGTCACCTCGACCCAGTCGGAAGCCTCGACCACGGTCCGCATCCGCGGCGCCGGCACCGTGGGCGACAACCCCGGTCTGGAATCCTCGGTCGGCGTCGTGATCGACGGCGTCTATCGCTCGCGCAACTCGGTCGGCTTCGGCGACCTGGGCGAACTGAGCCGTATCGAGGTCCTGAAGGGGCCGCAGGGCACCCTGTTCGGCAAGAACACCTCGGCAGGCGTCATCAACATCATCACCGAACGCCCGTCGTTCGATCCGTCGGTTTCGGCGGAACTGACCGCCGGCAACTTCGGCGCCATTGGCGGCTCGGTCTCGGCGACCGGCCCGCTCAGCGACATGATCGCCGGCCGCATCTTCGTGGCGCACCGCGAGCGTGACGGCTTCTATGACGTCAACGTCGGCGACGGTCCGCGCACCCTGACCGAAGACAACACCCAGGACTACTGGACCGGTCGCGGCCAGCTGCTGATCCTGCCCAGCGACGAGGTGTCGATCCGCCTGATCGCCGACTACACCAAGCGCGACGAATACTGCTGCTCGGCGGTCCAGACCCGGGTCGGCCCGACCCAGGCCTTCATCGCCGCCCTGACCGCGCCGAACGGCCCCGGCCAGACGCCCCCGGTCGCCGGTTACGGCACGGTGCCCTTCAGCCGCACCGCCTATTCGAACCGCGAGACGCCTCAAGAGATCGAGGACATGGGCCTGTCGGCGGAAGCCACCATCGACTTCCCCAGCATCAACGCCACCCTGACGTCGCAGACCTCGTGGCGTGACTGGTCGTTCCAGCAAGGGATGGATCTGGACTACACCGGGGCCGATATCCAGCATCGTGAGAACGACGGGTCGAACGGCTACGGCGTCGACAACCTGACCCAGGAATTCCGCCTGGCGGGCACGACGGACAAGTTCGACTGGCTGGTCGGCCTGTTCGCCACCAAGGAAGGCGTCTATCGCGACGACTCCTATTCTTACGGCGCGGACTACAACGGCTTCGTCTCCTTCCTGCTGACGGCGACGGTGCCGGCGACCTTCGGCGGCCCCAGCGCGACTCGCACCGGCTGTTTCACCAATCCGCAAGGCTACGCCGTCGGGACCAGCGGCGCCCTGCTGGGGCAGCCGCTCTGCACCTTGGGCCTGACGGCGCCCAGCGCCTCGGCGCCCCTGTTCGCCACGGGCAAGGCCTATGAGGACCACTATTCCCAGCGGTCGGAGTCGGTGGCCCTGTTCACCAACAACACCTGGCGGGTGACCGAGGCCTTCGACCTGAACCTGGGCCTGCGCTACACCTACGACAGCAAGCGCCTGCTCGGCGTGCAGGATAATCTGGGGACCAATGGCGCGGCCTGCGGCGGCGCCCTGGCCAACCAGAATCCGGCCAACCGCCTGCCCGGCACGACGGCGACCCCGGCGGCCGCCCTTGGCCTGCTCTGCCTGCCCTGGTCGAACCCGCTCTACGACAATCGCCGGATCCAAGAGAAGTTCAGCGACACCGACATCAGCGGCACGTTCAAGGGCTCGTACCGGTTCAACGACGCCGTCATGGCCTATGCCTCCTATGCGCGGGGCTACAAGGGCGCCGGCTACAACATGGACCGCGTGCAGACGGGCGTGACGCCTGACGCCTCGCTGTTCTTCGACGCCGAGACGGTGGATAGCTACGAGATCGGGGTGAAGACGACCCTGTTCAATCGCTCGATGCTGCTGAACCTCACCTACTTCGACCAGAAGTTCGAGAACTTCCAACTGAACACCTTCCTCGGGACCGCCTTCGTGGTGGAGTCGATCCCCGAACTGACCTCGCGCGGCGTCGACGCCGACATGGTCTGGTTCACCCCGATCGAGGGCCTGATGTTCCAGGGCGGCGTTACCTACACCGACGCCAAATACGGCGACTTCGGCGCCAACGACCTGTCCAACCCGGCGCGCTTCCCGGCCCTGTCCCTGCTGCCGGGCGCCCGCGCCTCGTTCGCTCCGGAATGGTCGCTGACCGGCGCCCTGGCCTTCGACCGCTCGCTGGGCGGCGGCCTGCGCGGCGGCTTCAACCTGTCGGCTAAATATTCGACCGACTACAACACCGGCTCGGACCTGCTGCCGTACAAGGACCAGGAAGCCTTCACCGTCGTCAACGGCCGCATCTCCATCGGCGCCGAAGACGAACGCTGGACGGTCGATATCTGGGCCCAGAACCTGCTGGAAGAGGAATACACCCAGGTCGGTTTCGCCGCCCCGCTTCAGGGCACGGCCTTCACCAACACGACCACGCCGCAAGCCGACGGCACCTATTATAATATCGCCACCGACACGGCGACCTACAACGCCTACCTCGGCGCCCCGCGCACCTGGGGCGTGACGCTGAAGGTCAAATACTGATCGTCCAGCCGCCCGGGCCGTAAGGCTCCAAGGGGGGAACGACGAAGGGCCGACCGGGCAACCGGTCGGCCCTTTTTCTTTTTCTTAAGATTTTGGCGGATTGGCGCGGGAGGAGATAGTTTATCCTTTTACAGAAATTGTTGGGCCATTCACTCTCTTGAGTGGGGTCGCGAGAGTGAAAAATTTCTCGATTTCGAAAGTTTCCAAAATATTACTGTTTTTTCGAAAATGTCGAATATGTGGCTTCATTACGACATGTGAGCGATGATTACATTGCTGGAATGTAATGTGGTCTAGAAAATCATCGGTATGGGGATAACGTCCCCCATCCGCGTGCACTGGGGGCGCGGACAAACGTGTGGTCGTCGCCAGAGCGTGATCGACCGCCACTATGAAGGATGGGGATTTTGAGAGTTCGTACCATTCGTGAGCGCCTGCTGACCGGAACCATGGCGGGAGGGGTCGCCCTTGCGGCTCTGGCCGTCATGCCGGTCGTTCTCGCGCCGACGACAGCGCTTGCTCAGTCTCAGACCGGCGGGCTGCGTATCGCAGTCACCGGCTCGGACAATCAACCGATCGCGGGGGCGACGGTTGTGGTGAGTTCGCCGAGCAGCCTCGTCAGCCGTACTGCGGTCACGGACGCTGAGGGGCGTGTCCGCGTCACCGGGCTAGACCCTGCGACCAACTATACGGTATCGGTTGACGCGCCGAATTACAGCAACTTCAGCGCGAGCAATGTTGCCATCGTCAGCGGCCGCGACCTGTCAGTCGGTTACAGCCTCGCTGATCGCAGCGGTGCAACGGACCTGGGCGATATCGTCGTCACTGGCACGTCTCTGGCCGCGATCGATACGACCTCCGCGACAGTCTCTACGATCCTGACGCTGGAGACGGTGGAATCCCTGCCCACAGGCCGCAGCTATCAGAGCTATCTGCAACTGGTTCCTGGCACCAAGCCCGGCAACAATCCGTCTTCACGTTCCGGCGTGAACTATTCGGACGTTGGCGGGGCCGTCGGCAGTTCGACCGACAACCTGTATTATCTCGACGGCGTGGATGTGACGGATCCTGTCTCGGGTACTTTCGGCGCCAACTTCAACTCGGAAATCATCCAGGAACAGCAGGTTCTGGTGGGCGCCATACCGGCGGAATACGCGGGTGGTTCAGGTCTGATCTCACGGGTCATTACCAAGTCGGGATCAAACGAGTGGCACGGCTCCGCGAACTACTACTTCCAGAACGATACCCTCGTGCAGGAGGATTACCACAACAACTCCGGCGGCTTCTCTACCTATGACGCCGCAGTAACTCTTGGCGGGCCGATCCTGAAAGATCGCCTGTGGTTCTTCGGTTCTTATCAGAAGAAAAATCGCGAAGACGAAGTGCTGGATCCGACCACCGGCGAAGTACGCCGTACAGTCGAGCAGGATTCCGAATATTCGTTTGGAAAGTTGACGTGGCAAGTCAACGAGGAAAACCGCCTGTCCGCTAGCTTCTTCAATGACCCATATGAGACGACCGGTTCGTCGTCGGCCACGGTGTTGAACAACCGCGACACGCGCCGTGTTCAGGGTGGTGACAACTACAAGATCGACTATACAGGCGTGTTCGACGATCTGACGGTCAACGCCTACTGGTTCCGCCACGAGGGCGAGATTTCGGACTACGCCGCCGACACCTCGATCACCGAAAACGTGATCTATGCTTCGGCAGCGGGCTCGACCTTGGCGCAACGCTCTCTCGGCGGCGCGGGCGGGGACACGATCCGGAACCGCGATCGGGACGAGTACGGCCTCAACGCCGAATACTTCCTAGAGACAGGCTTCGGCACGCACACATTTAAGGCGGGCTACACCTTCACCGAAAACTCGACGATGATCGACAGCTCGGTGCCCAACCCGGATCGTTACACCTCACTGGCGGCGCAATATTCGGGCACGACCTTCGCGACGGC
The DNA here is from genome assembly GCF_030656255.1 of Brevundimonas sp. Taxonomy (GTDB): domain Bacteria; phylum Pseudomonadota; class Alphaproteobacteria; order Caulobacterales; family Caulobacteraceae; genus Brevundimonas. The sequence goes on from NZ_JAUSOE010000104.1 coordinate 11,219, forward strand.
GGTCAGCAGCGCCCCGGCCTGGACTGCGCGTCCGATCGTGGCGGGCGACATGACCCGGCTGATCACGGGCATCACGGCCAACGCCACGGCGCTCGCCGCCGTGGATACCAACCGCGACGGCGTGGTCACGTCAGCCGAAGTCAACGCGCTGACCTTCACGAACACCGCCGACAGTCCCTATGGCAATGTCGCGCTATATCGTGTGAACCGCGTGGCGACGGGCGCCTATGAGGTGAAGAGCGAAGGACAGAGCGTCTATTTGCAAGACACCTGGACCTTGGACAAGCTGACCGTAAACGCCGGCGCTCGCGCCGAGAAGTGGACGCACTTCGACTCCAACGGCGAGGAGATCGCCAACTTCGATTGGGAGATCGCCCCGCGCTTGTCGGTGGTTTATGACCTCTTCGGCGATGGTCGCAGTAAGGTCTTCGGCTATGCTGGGCGCTATTACGACCCTGTCCGCAACAATATGACAGACTTTGCGGGCGGTTTGACTGGGCCGGTCGATGAAGAGCAGATCAACGTCGCTGGCGAATGGGTCACCTTCCGTACTCGCGGTGGTGCGTCCACTCCGGACGCACTGTTCTCTCCGAACACGAAGACGCCGTACACCGACGAGTTCCTGATCGGCTATTCGACCACCTTCAGGTCGGATATCGGCTTCTCGGCGACGGTCACGCGGCGTCAGACGCGCGACATCATGGAAGACTTTGATCTGGCGCTCTACTCGGATCCGAGTTGCACCGCTGAGGACTGCGGCGTGAATGGTTACGCCTACCCTGGTTCGTTCTTCTACCTGCCGTATTCGTACTTTGGCTACGACAGTGCGCCGAATTCGAACTACGTCATTGGCACCCTGCCGGGTGGCGAGCGGAACTACACGGGTCTGGAACTGACACTGACGAAGTACAAGACAGACAATTGGTTTGGCCAGATATCGTACACGTACAACGACGCTGACGGGAACACGAACTCCGACTCGAACGCCGATTACCAGGGCGACCTCATCTTCCTGGATCCCCGCGCACCCAACGCCTCTGGGCCGCAGCCCGGAAACATCGAACACCAGTTCAAGGCTTATGCTGGTTATGAGTTCGACTGGGGCCTGGAACTCGCTGGCGTGTTCAACTGGAATTCGGGCTATCTTTATACGCCAGCCCAGCCCGTGGGCGGACGCTACTTTGCTCCGACGGCTGACCCTTATGAGTTCGGTGGTGTGACCGATACGTGGTATCTGCCAGGCTATATCGGATCCGAAACTGCGCCATCCTATTGGACAATGGATGTGAAGGCGACTTACACCGTCGACATGCCGTTCGGTAAAACCGAACTGTTCCTGGACGTGTTCAACCTGTTCAACAAGCAATCGGCGACCGGTGTCGAGTCGCGTCTCGCCGGTAGCGGTGTGTACGATTACCAGGAAGCCAATTCCTGGGTCTCGCCTCGTCGCGCCGTGCTTGGAGCCCGCTACTCCTTCTGAGTGGGCCTGATCTTCGAGCGAGCAAGGGGGAATGCCGGCGCGAAAGCGCCGGCATTCTGCTTTTAGCCTCTGAGTATTAACGGCCTCGGCGCCCCGCGCACCTGTGGCGTGACGCTGAAGGTCAAATACTGATCGTCCAGCCGCCCAGGCCGTAAGGCTCAAAGGGGGGGAACGACGAAGGGCCGACCGGGAAACCGGTCGGCCCTTTTTCTTGGGTGATGCGGGAGGGCGGGAACGTCTGGTCTCAGTCGGCTTTCGACCCTTTGAGGAAGTTGCAACGTCAGAACATCGCCTGCAGAATCGCCTGCAGAATTGTGACGAAGATCGTCACCACAGCCGCCACGAGCAAACTCCCCCCAAGTACTGCCGTGAGCCAAATTGCAATGACCAGAGTGATGGCTGGCGCCCGCAACCAGGAAGGCAGCCCTTTGATGGCAGAGAAACGCCGATCAACCGCAGGCTGGGTGAGGTGGCCGGCGATCTCGAGAGATGCCATCAGGACGAACTGAAACATGATTTCTCCTCGTCGGCATCGCGCGTAAAAACGGTCACCAGACCTAATGCCGAGCATGTAACTGTAAGTCCACTAACCACCCCTAGCTGACATCGACCGCGACCGCTTTCCGGCCTGGAGGCCAACGTCCGCTTTCGGCCTCGAAGACCAGGACCGAAATCGACCCAAAGGCGACGCCTGCGAAGTCCGCTTGCGGCTTGTGCCTCGCAACTCGGCTATCGGCACTAAGCCGATGACCGCATTCCACCCCCGGGCCTACACACCGTCTTTCATGCTCGCGCCAACCAGTCGCCGCAGGCCCTGGCATCTACTGCGGCGTGGCGGGCTGATCAGCGGAAGTTTCAGCCGCGTGACGGGCCTCCTCGGCGGCGCGGGTCGAGACGTTCAGAACCTTCCTAATGCTGTCGGGAATGAGCGCGTGGTCGAAGGGTTCGCGGGTCGGCCGCTCTCCCCGGCGCACCAGGGTCTGGGTGCCGTATATCTGGGGCTGCCCGATTTTCTGAAGGTATCGGTCCAGGGTTGCCGCCGCGAGCCAAGGCGACTCGGTCGAACCTTCACCCAAGGCGGCCACGGCGAGGGTGTGGGCCATGAGGTAGTCCTGTGCCGTATCACCGTGCTGATAGACTAAGGCGGCGGCATAGAAGTCCGCTGCGGTGCGCAGGGCTCCGGCGTCCAGCAGGGCCTTGACCTGCGCCCGACGGACGGCGTCCTCAGCGTGCAGGCGCACCGCGTTTTCTCGACCACCAGCCAGAATGGCCGCAAAGTCCTGACGGACGGCCTGATCGGCGGCCAGGATCGCAGCCATCTCCGTGTTGTCCGACATGGAGACCGAGTCCTGGGACGCCGCCGGCATAGCGATAGCAAGAGCCATGGCGGTCGCAATCAGCAGCGGCTTCATTTCCATCCTCACACATCCATCCACGCCGCGACGATGACGAGGACGCGAGACGCGATCAAATGAACTAAAGTTCAGCCGTGAGCACTCGGGCAAATGTCCGCTTCCCACCCTTTGCGGACCCAACGACGGTCCGCAAAGGGCTGATCGACCTCACTCCACCAACGGCCCTTGCCTCGGCTTGGCCAGCTCCCGCTGCCCCGCCGTCGACCGGCGCAGGATACGCCGCGCCCACTGGGCCACGTCGTCGACGATGGTGAAGATGGCCGGGATGTAGAGCAGGGACAGGAAGGTCGAGGAGATCAGTCCCCCCAGCACCGCGATGGCCATGGGCGAGCGGAACTGGACGTCGGCCCCGATGCCCATGGCGATGGGCACCATGCCGGCGCCCATGGCGAAGGTGGTCATCAGGATGGGGCGGGCGCGCTTGTGCGCCGCGTCCATGATGGCCTCGTAACGCGGCATCCCGTCCTTCTCGGCCATGATGACATAGTCGACCAGCAGGATGGAGTTCTTGGCCGCGATCCCCATCAGCATCAGCACCCCGATCAGGGCCGACATGGAGAAGTTGGCGCCGCCGATGGCCAGGGCGATGAAGGCGCCCCCGATGGCCAGGGGCAGGGCCGCCATGATGGTGATCGGATAGGCGAAGCTTTTGAACAGCAGGGTCAGAACCGCATACATCAGCAGGATGCCGGAGGCGAAGGCGACGCCGAAGCCGGTCAGCATTTCCTGGATGAACTCCGTGTCGCCGGCCGGCACCTGGCGCACGCCGGCAGGCAGGGCCTTGACGGAGGGCAGTTGGTTGACCGCGATGCCCGCCGCGCCGGTGGTGATCCCGTCCAGTTCGGCGCTGATCGAGGCGATGCGCGACCGGTCCTGGCGGGACACGGTGGCCGGACCGGCGCCGAACTCGATGTCGGCGACGGCGCTCAACGGCACCGAGGCGCCGTTGTTGCCGGGAACGCGCAGGGTCTTCAGCACGCTCAGGTCCTGGCGCGCCTCTTCCGTCAGCTGAAGCCGGATCGGGATCTGGCGGTCGCCCAGATTGTATTTGGGCAGGTTTTGATCGACGTCGCCGATGGTGGAGACCCGGACCGCCTGGGAGATGGTGCTGGCCGAAACCCCGGCCAGGGCGGCTTCGTCCGGACGGGGCGTGACCAGGATTTCCGGACGCGCGATGGCGGCCGAGTTGACGACGTTGGCCAGACCCGGAACGCCGCGCATCTCTTCTTCCACCTTGCGCGCTGCTGCTGTCAGGGCGACGGGATCGTCGCTCAGGATCGAGAAGGTGTAGCTGGTGCCGTCGCCCGGACCGCCGCCCGACTGGGCGATGCCGGCGCGAATGCGCGCGCCGGGAATCTGCTTCATTTCGTCGACCATGACCCGCGCAAAGGCCTGCTGGCTCAGCTCGCGGTCGCCCTTGGGCACCATGTCGGCATAGATGTAGGCTTGGGTCACGTCCTGGCCGCCGATGGCGGCATAGACGGAGGTGACTTCGGGGCGGGCCTCCAGCTGGCCGGTGATCCGCTGCACCACGGCGTCGGTCTGGCCCAGGGTCGAACCCGGCGGCAGTTCGACCTGGAAGGACGCGCGCGCCGTGTCGCCCGGCGACATGAACTCGAACGACATCTTGGCCACGACGGAGGTCGCGATCGATCCGACCAGGAACAGGATGCCGATGATGAAGACCTTCCACCGATTGCTCAGCGACCAGCGCAGGGCCTTCAGATAGCCGCTCATCCAGAACGGATCGCGATCCTCGTGGTGGGTGTGTTTCAGGATGAAGGCCGCCATCAGCGGCGTCAGGGTCCGCGCCACCAGCAGCGAGAAGGCCACGGAGACGCAGGCCGCCAGGGCGAAGGCTTTGAAGAACTGGCCGATGATGCCCGGCATGAAGCCGACCGGAGCGAAGACGGCGATGATGGTGGCGGTGGTCGCCACGACCGCCAGGCCGATCTCGTCGGCCGCCTCCAGCGAGGCGTCATAGGGCGGTTTGCCGTCGCGCATGTGGCGGACGATGTTCTCGATCTCCACGATGGCGTCGTCGACCAGGATGCCGATGGTCAATGACAGGGCCAGCAGGGTCACGACGTTCAGCGACTGGTCCAGCGGACCCAGGATGGCGAAGGTCGGGATCAGCGACATCGGCATCGCCGTCGCCGCGATCAGGGTGGCGCGCCAGTCGCGCAGGAAGATGAAGACGATGATGACCGCCAGGACGGCGCCCAGCAGCAGGGCCTCCAGCGAGGCCAGATAGGATTCCTCGATCTCCTCGACGCTGGCGTTGACCTGGCTGATCGTCAGCTCGGGATGGGCCTCGTCGATCTTTTTGACCTCTTCGCGGACCTTCTCGGCGACCTTGACCTCGGACGCCGTGCGCGAGCGCAGGAAGTTGAAGGTCACGGCCTCTTGCCCGTTGTAGCGGGCCAGGGTGCGCGGCTCGCTCCACTTGTCCTCGACCGTGCCCAGATTATCCAGACGCACGGTCTTGCCGTCGCCCAGCGGCACCAGGGTCTCGCGCAGCTGCGCGAGCGAGGTGGCGGCGCCCAGGGTGCGGACGGCGCGCTCGGCCCCGGCGATGGTGACGCGACCGCCGGGCAGGTTGTTGTTGACGTTGTTCAGGGCCTGGCTGACTTCGGCTGCGGTGACGCCGTAGGCGGCGAGCCGCTGCGGATCCAGCTCGACCCGCATCTCGCGATCCACCCCGCCCGAGCGGTTGACCTCGCCCACGCCGCCGAGGGCCAGCAGGGCGCGGCTCATCTCGTTGTCGATGAACCAGCTGATCTGTTCCGGCGTCATGGTCGGTGAACGGACCACATAGGTGATCAGGGCGTCGCCGGTGATGTCGACGCGCTGGACCGTCGGCTCCTGCATGTCCTGAGGCAGGCTGGCGCGCACGCCGCTCATGGCGTTGCGAACGTCGTTGGTCGCGCGCTCGGTGTCCGTGCCCAGCTCGAATTCGATACTGGTCGAGGAGACGCCGTCGGTGACGCTGGAATAGATGTGTCGCACGCCGGACAGGCCGGCGATGGAATCCTCGATCAGCCGCGTGACCTGAACTTCCATTTCCGCCGGGGCCGCGCCGGGCCGGGAGGCCGTGACCGAGACCAGCGGGAAGTCAATGTCGGGGTTCTCATTGATCCGCATCCCCGTGAAGCCGACCACGCCGCCGAGCGTCAGCAGCAGGAACAGCAGGATGATCGGAATCGGGTTCTTGATCGCCCAGGACGACATCTGGTTCATCGGTCGGTCCTACTTGGCCGCGGGCTGGGCGGCGGGGCGGGCCCCGCCGGGGGCCTGGGCGACGTTGACGCGGTCGCCCTCGTTCAGGAAGCCGGCACCGTCTACGATGACGCGGCCGCCCAGGTTGACGCCGGTGACAGCCGTCTGGGTGTCGGTCCGCGACAGGATGACGATCGGCTGGAAGTGGACCCGGCCGTCGGCGGCCAGGCTGAAGACCCCCGGCTTGTTGTCCCGGTACAGGACCGCGCCCGTCGGTACGGTGTTGGCGGGCTGGTCGCCGACGTCGATGTCGGCGCGGGCGAACATGCCCGGCCGCAGCTGGGCGCCGGGCGACAGCGAGATGCGGGCCAGGCCCAGTCGGGTGTTGGCGTTGACCTCGGGTGTGACGATCCGGACCGTGCCGCTGGTCGTTCCCGCCTCGCTGGATGTCACGGTCGCCGACTGGCCGGCCCGGACCTGGGCCAGTTCGGTCTCGGGCACCTGGGCGTCCAGCTCCAGACGGCCGTCGCGGACCATGCGGAACAGTTCGGTTCCGGCGGCGATGATCTGGCCCTTGGTCACGCTGCGGCTGATCACCAGGCCGGCGACGGGCGCGCGGATGGTGGCCTGGGACAGCTGGGTCTGGGTCTGGGCCAGGGTCGCCCGGGCGGCGGCCAGATTGGCGTTCGACGCGCGCTGGTTGGCCAGAGCGGTGTCCAGCGAGGCCTGACTGAGGAAGCCGCGTTCCTTCAGCTGCTGCGCCCGGTCCAGGGCGGCGTCGTCGCGCGCCACATTGGCTTCGGCCAGTTGGACCTGGGCCTGCTGCTGGCGCAGCTGGGCGCGCAACAGGACGTCGTTCATCTGCACCAGGGCCTGGCCCTGACGCACGTAGGAGCCTTCATCGACATAGACGGCGACGGCGGTCAGGCCGCCCGTCTCGGCCGCGACCGGCACTTCCTCCCAGGCGGAGACGGTGCCCGAGGCGGTGACGGTGCGGCGGAGACTGGTCTGAGACACGGTGGCGGCGGTCACGGTCTGGCGCGAGCCGCCGGCGGCCTTTTCCTCGGTCGTCTCGTCGCCGTGCCCGCCGCAACCGGCCAGCAGGACGGCCGACAGGGCGACGGCGCTGAGGCCCAGGGAGAGGCGGGCGGTTCGGGTCGTCTTGGACACGGGGGGTCTTCCTCGGTTGCAGGCGAAGCGGACCGCCGGCTCGCGCCGGTGATCTGGAGCCTTCCCATACCGTGTCTGCGAGCCGTCCTCAAACGGCGATACACTTTGTTGCTAAGGCTTAATGTGACGCTGTGACATCGCCCGGATACGCCACGCGACTGGCCCCCGACACGCGCGCGTGATAGGGCCGCGCGGATGACGACTCCCCCTATCTCGAACATTCGGAACTTCAGCGTGGTCGCGCACATCGACCACGGCAAGTCCACCCTGTCCGATCGACTGATCCAGTTCACCGGCGGCCTGACCGCGCGGGAGATGTCCGAGCAGGTGCTCGACAATATGGATATCGAGAAGGAGCGGGGGATTACGATCAAGGCGCAGACGGTGCGTCTGAACTACCGCGCCAAGGACGGGCAGGACTATGTCCTGAACCTGATGGACACGCCGGGCCACGTGGACTTCGCCTATGAGGTGTCGCGCAGCCTGGCGGCGTGCGAGGGGTCGCTGCTGGTGGTGGATGCGTCGCAGGGGGTCGAGGCCCAGACCCTGGCGAACGTCTATCAGGCCATTGATAACAACCACGAGATCGTCCCCGTCCTGAACAAGGTCGATCTGCCGGCCGCCGAGCCCGAGCGGGTCCGCGCCCAGATCGAGGACGTCATCGGCATCGACGCCTCCGAGGCCGTGCTGTGCAGCGCCAAGTCCGGCATCGGCATCGAGGACGTCCTCGAAGCCATCGTCACCAAACTCCCGGCGCCGAAGGGCGACCCCGACGCCCCGCTGAAGGCCATGCTGGTCGACGCCTGGTACGACCCCTACCTCGGCGTCGTCGTCCTGGTCCGCGTCTTCGACGGGGTGCTGAAGACCGGCATGCGGGTCAAGATGATGCGCAACGGCTCGACCCACCTGATCGACCGCGTCGGCGTCTTCCTGCCCAAGAACACCCCCGTGGACCAGCTCGGCCCCGGCGAGGTCGGCTTCATCACCGCCCAGATCAAGGAAGTGGCCCACGCCGCCGTCGGCGACACCATCACCGATGAAAGAAAGCCGACCGCCGAACCGCTGAAGGGGTTCAAGGAAGTCCAGTCGGTGGTCTTCTGCGGCCTGTTCCCGGTGGACGCCGCCGATTTCGAGGACCTGCGCGCCGCCATCGGCAAGCTGCGCCTGAATGATGCGTCATTCACCTACGAGATGGAATCCAGCGCCGCCCTGGGCTTCGGCTTCCGCTGCGGCTTCCTGGGCCTGCTGCACCTCGAGATCATCCAGGAACGGCTCAGCCGCGAGTTCAACCTGGACCTGATCGCGACCGCCCCGTCGGTGGTCTACAAGATCGGCCTGCGCGACGGCTCCGAGATCGACCTGCACAATCCGGCCGACCTGCCCGACGTGATGCAGATCGAGACCATTTCCGAGCCCTGGATCAAGGCCACCATCCTGACGCCCGACGAATACCTCGGCAGCGTCATCAAGCTGTGCCAGGACCGCCGCGGCTCGCAGGTCGAACTGTCCTACGTCGGCAGCCGCGCCATGGTGGTCTATGAGCTGCCGCTGAACGAGGTGGTGTTCGACTTCTACGACCGGCTGAAGTCGATCTCGAAGGGCTATGCCTCGTTCGACTACGAGATCACCGAATACAAGGTCGGCGACCTGGTGAAGATGTCCATCCTGGTCAACGCCGAACCGGTGGACGCCCTGTCCATGCTGGTCCACCGCGCCCGCGCCGAGACGCGCGGCCGGGGCATGGTCGAGAAGATGAAGGAGCTGATCCCGCCCCACCTGTTCGTCATCCCGATCCAGGCGGCCATCGGCGGCAAGATCATCGCCCGTGAGACGGTGCGTGCGCTCCGCAAGGACGTGACCTCGAAATGCTACGGCGGCGACGCCACGCGCAAGAAGAAGCTGCTGGAGAAGCAGAAGGCCGGCAAGAAGAAGATGCGTCAGTTCGGCAAGGTCGAAATCCCGCAGGAAGCCTTCATCGCCGCGCTTAAGATGGACGAGGATTGACTCCAGCGCCCCGCCCTCTCCCTCCCCCTGCGGGGGAGGGGCGTTGCGAAGCAACGGGGTGGGGGCGGCCAGGCAAGGCCGCACAGATCTGATTTAGGCAGGTCGGTGAAGCGTCGCCCTGCCGTTGTGATTTAGGCAGGTCGGTGAAGCGTCGCCCTGCCGTTCCCACCCGGTCTCGCCTCCGGCTCGCCCCCCCTCCCCGGAACGGGGAGGGAGAGGAATTAGGAGCGCTGGCGGGTTCGAACTGACATATCGACTTGTGTGATTTCAGGCTCTTAACCCCGAATATCACCGACTTTCCAGCCAGGGTTTCTCCATGCCCCATACTGGCGGCATGGAAAGACGCAAATACAAGATTCAACCCGCCGAAGTCTGGGACAAGGTGCGCCAGGACTATCTGGCCGGCCTGGGCGCCGAAGAGGTCGCGGCCAAATACGGCGTGACCGCCCACGCCCTGCGCGCCCGCGCCACGCGCGACGGCTGGTCCCGCTATCTGCACGCCCCGGCCGAGCCGGTCGATCCGCCGCCCCCGCCGCCGAGCCTGTTCGACGTATCATCCGACGACGCGGCCGGCGGGGATCCGGCCGTCCTGGCCGAGGCCGCCGCCCAGGCCTCGGGCCGGGCCATGCGCGCCGGCCGGCTGTTGGAGGCGCGCGCCCTGGCGGGGCTGGCCGCCACCTATCGCAAGCTGGAGGCGCGGGGCGAGACGGCGCACGGGGCCATGACGGTCGAGAATGCGCCGCTGCAACTGGTGTACGACATACTGATGAACCCTCTGGCGGCGAGCGACCGATTGGCCATCCGCCCCGGCGCCGCCGACACCCATCTGGCGCTGAAAGAAGCCTACTGGAACCAGCAGCAGACCCTGGGTGAGAAGAACCAGGAGTTTCGGCACGCCCAGCTCCACCGGCGCGCGGCGCTGGATCGTCGGGTCGCCGCCCTGGAGGACCAGCTGAAGGCGGCCGGGATGGAGCCGGTCGCCGAGACGGAAAGCGACCGACGCATCCGCACCGGGGTCGATATGGTCATCGACTGCTGCGGCAAGGTCATGTCCGCGAAGGACTGGGACAAGACGCTGGACGGGTTGTGAGCGGCGTCTTCCTTCTCCCCTTGCGGGAGAAGGTGGCCCGCAGGGCCGGATGGGGGGTCGGTTTGGCGTGGATCGTCAGGGCCGGTGAAACCCCTCATCCGTCAGCCTTCGGCTGCCACCTTCTCCCGCAAGGGGAGAAGGAAGGTTTAGTCTCGCGTCAGTCTTTCCTCCGTCGCCGCCACAATGGCCGACAGCACCTCTTCCCGCTGGTTCCCGATCATCCCATTCGGAAACCGCAACACCCGGAACCCCTGTTCGCGCAGCCAGGCGTCCCGCTCGGCGTCCTCGATCCGGTCGTCATGCTGCGGCCCGTCCGCCTCGACGATCAGCCGATGCCTCAGACAGACGAAGTCGACGATATACCGCCCGATCACCATCTGCCGCCGAAACTTCAGCCCAGCCAGCCGCCGATCCCGCAATAGTCCCCACAGCCGCCGCTCATAATGGACGGGCTCGCGGCGCATCTGTTTGGCGCGGGATTGCAGCCAGTCGTCCATATCCAGATTGTGCGTAACGCTCGCCAAGATTGCAACCTCTTCCTTCTCCCCCTGCGGGAGAAGGTGGCCGAGCGCAGCGAGGTCGGATGAGGGGTCAGAAGGACGCCCGCCACGCCTCCGGCGTCAGCACCACCGCGCTTTCCAACGGTGGCGCGAGGACGAAGAATCCGGCCGGACGGGCAAGCTATGCACGCGGTAAAGCCGCCATGCGTCAGGCCGCTCCTGCGCCACCTCGCATTCCGTTCGGGTCAGGAAGAAGTCCGTCGATGCGCCGCCACGCGTGGCCTTCACCTCGATCAGTCGCTCACGACCATCCGTCGGGTCGAAGCTGCGAATGTCGTATCCGGCCCCGTCTCCGCGCTCCTGCGACGTCCATTCGATCTTCTTCGCTAGATCCGCCCGATCATGGGCGATCAGATGGGCGCGTTCGTGGTGGAAGATGCGCTCCTCGCCCAACAAGCCAAGCTGCCGGTTCCGCTGATCGCGAGCCGCCGGATCGAATTTCCGAACCAGTCGCGACAGGCCCGCGGGTCGTCGGGGCCTCTCCGCGCCAAGGGGAGGGGCCGAGGTCATCAGCAGGGGCGCCGGCTCAAACGCGGTCGAGGGCTCCGACACCCCGCTTCCATACGTCGGCTGTTCGGTCGCTTGGGCCCGCAGGGAGTCGCGCAATGGCATCCCGATGTCCCAAGTGGCTGGATTCTGGTCGAGATGGCGTTCCAGTGCGGAGAAGATGGCTTCTTGGTAGTTCGGCCGACTACCGAAACCATTCAGCTTGGGCATGCCCAGTTCGGTCAGGACGGCGGAGATGTTTCCGTATTTCTGACCGACCGAGCCGACCGTACGGCCGATCTGTTGTGACAAGGCCTTGGCGTGACGGGCCTTGACCAGCGGGCGACCAGAGACGGCGTCGTCGAGCATGGCGAAATAGTCGGCGACGATGAGGTCTAACTCCTCCTCATCCCAGTCGCGGCCATATTTGCCCTGATCGACCAACCCAGTCTCCCCGCCAACCTTAGGTTAGTATGACGGCGACGGTCTTTACCAGGGCGCTAATCGCCCTTCCTTCTCCCCCTGCGGGAGAAGGTGGCCCGCAGGGCCGGATGAGGGGTCGGTTCGGCGTGGATCGTCAGGGCCGGTGAAACCCCTCATCCGACCTCGCTGCGCTCGGCCACCTTCTCCCGCAAGGGGAGAAGGGATCAGAACGGCGATGAAGGCCTAGGGCCTGACCCACGCCGCCATGGCCGTCGAAATGGAGATCAGCCGCACTCAACTAAACCGCTTCTCCGATCAGGAGGCGTTGAGCGTAAATGCCGGATCCCCCCGAGCCGTGTAACGCGGGTGTTGGCCACTCGCGGAAGTTGGAGTTGTTTTAAGCGCCGCTTAGATGTGATGGCTTCCAGAATCGGCTTCAATCCAACCGGAGACGGCATGAAAAAGCGTAAAGCCAAATCACGCAGAGAACCGCTTTCACGAATGAAGGTGGAGAAGGGAAAAATCCCATCTCCTTGGAATGCCCTAGATAAGATAGCGCCTACCAATTCAGTCTCGTGGTATCACGACCATCTTCCCGACTACCTCTGGCTCGTCCTGCTAACTCGAGCGAAATATCGAACGCAGACTTTTGTGGCGTTCAGAGCTGTTCTGGATGTTCTTCATGACAACCGGCAGCAAAACGGTCTGATCGGTTTCAGCCATCAACGGCTAGCCGATCTAGATATCAATCTATTCGATTCCATTTTCGCTCCAATACTAGCAATCAAAGAATTGAGAGAGGCGTTGCGGCCCCTCGCTGTACTTGATCAACTGCCTGGTGCGGACCGTTGGCGAGCGAAGCTCGGAGAGGGGGAGAAAGGTGACAACGATCTTATTGAAGCTGCGGTCGCAGAAGCAGCCCCTCAGAATTCTCGACCGGCGACTGATATTGCCTTTTTGATGCTAGTCAACTTGATCGTCCAAGACAGAATGTCGTTCAACGCGGGCCTTCTCAATCCTGCGGATCTTGATGCTTACGCCTTCAATCCGGACTCGGTGCCCAATATTTCTGGCTTGGCGCGATCAATGAGGAACGGTTGGTTAAATCACGACCGGGAAGAGGCTGGCCATAACCGTGACTGGGTAGACTTCTTCTATAATTGGGGAAGAGAAAGCTCCGTATGTCGCGGGATTTACATCAGTTCGGATGACGACAGTTCCAGCTATGAGGATGGCGCGCGACGCATAATGGCTCAAATCGTCGAGATACGCGATTGTTGCGCACGTCGGCTGACCGCGGATTTTCAGGCGTCCGGTTACAACGAACAGCGTGAGGTGTTGGCGGCGCTTGGCCTGTATGCCACAGACATAGCGATATCGGCCGGAATATCGGGGTCTGCGTCCCACGCTCAAGGGGCGATATTGGTGCGATCGCTAGCTGAAATTAATATCCTGATTAGTCACATCATCAAAGATAACACAGCTGTGGGACGGTACAGATCTTATGGAGCTGGTCGGGCGCGTCTCCTCGCAGAGAAAGCCGATGAAATCGGAATTTCAGCTAACTACCTATTTGTGGAAGAACTTGAAAACGTTTCAAATGAAAGGCGGGCTGCGATGTTTATCGATATGCCAGTCAACGCCTTCTACAAGAAAAGCGTAAGAGATACAGCGATCGAGTGTGGTGCAAAAGATGTTTACGATACCTACTATGACGTAGGGTCAATGTATGCGCACGCAGAATGGGGAGGTGTAGCAACGTCATCTGTGCAAATGTGCGGAAATCCCCTTCATCTTGGTCATTACATACCGTCTGAGCGTTTGTTCGCAGTTGAAATGCTAAAAGACGTTGAGTGGCTTGTTAAGAGAATCGCGACCGAACTTGGGGTTGGTTCGACAGCAGAAATTTAGCCTACAGCCGCCCCTTCCTAAACGCCTCCGCCTTCTCCGCCGCCGCTTCCGCGCGCCACTTCTTCGGCGCCGACCGGTCCACCTCTTCCCCCGCCCCCGTCAGGGCCTCGTTGGCGAATTCCAGGTCCAGCAGCTTCATGCGCTTGATCTCGTCGCGCAGGCGGCCGGCTTCCTCGAACTCCAGGTTGGAGGCGGCTTCGCGCATGCGGCCTTCCAGATCCTTGAGCGCGGCCTGGAAGTTTGAGCCGACGAAGGGTTTGGAGGCTTCGGCGACGCCGGGGCGGGTCAGGCGGTCCATCTCGCGGGACTCATAGGGGCTGTCCATCAGCTCCTTGATGTCGCGCTTGACGCTTTCGGGCGTGATGCCGTGTTCGGTGTTGTAGGCCATCTGGCGTTCGCGGCGGCGGTCGGTCTCGGCGATGGCGCGCTCCATACTGCCGGTCATGCGGTCGGCGTAGAGGATGACGCGGCCGTCGATGTTGCGCGCGGCGCGGCCGATGGTCTGGATCAGCGACGTCTCGGAGCGCAGGAAGCCCTCCTTGTCCGCGTCCAGGATGGCGACCAGGCCGCACTCGGGGATGTCCAGACCCTCGCGCAGCAGGTTGATGCCGATCAGGCAGTCGAAGGATCCCAGACGCAGGTCGCGCAGGATCTCGATCCGTTCCAGCGTGTCGACGTCGGAGTGCATGTAGCGGACGCGGATCCCCTGTTCATGCATGTATTCGGTCAGGTCCTCGGCCATCTTCTTGGTCAGGGTGGTGACCAGGGAGCGGTAGCCGGCGCGGGTGGTGGCCTTGACCTCGTCGATAACGTCGTCGACTTGGTTGCGGGTCTGGCCGCTGACCGGGCGGATCTCGACCGGCGGGTCGATCAGGCCGGTGGGGCGGATGACCTGTTCGACGAAGACGCCGCCGGCCTGGTCCATCTCCCAGGCGCCGGGGGTGGCGCTGACGTGGATCGTCTGGGGGCGCATGGCCTCCCATTCCTCGAACTTCAGCGGGCGGTTGTCGATGCAGGAGGGCAGGCGGAAGCCGTATTCGGCCAGGGTGGATTTGCGGCGGTAGTCGCCGCGGAACATGCCGTTGATCTGGCCGATGGTGACGTGGCTCTCGTCCACGAACAGCAGGGCGTTGTCGGGGATGTATTCGAAGAAGGTGGGCGGGGGCTCGCCGGGGGCGCGGCCGGTCAGCCAGCGGGAATAGTTCTCGATGCCGGCGCAGCTGCCGGTGGCCTCCATCATCTCCAGGTCGAAACGGGTGCGTTGCTCCAGCCGCTGGGCCTCGAGCAGTTTGCCGTTCTCGATCATCCAGTCCAGCGTCTCCTTCAGCTCGGCCTTGATGCCGGCGGCGGCCTGGTTCAGCGTCGGGCGCGGGGTCACATAGTGGCTGGCGGCGTAGACGGTGATCTCGGCCAGGTCGGCGGTCTTCTTGCCGGTCAGGGGGTCGAACTCGGCGATGGACTCGATCTCGTCGCCGAACAGGGAGACGCGCCAGGCCCGGTCCTCCTGGTGGACGGGGAAGATCTCGATGGTGTCGCCGCGTTTGCGGAACATGCCCCGGTCGAAGGTCAGGTCGTTACGCTTGTACTGCAGCGCGATCAGGTCGGCCCGCAGCTTCGACTCGTCGATCTGGTCCCCCACCTTCAGGGTGAAGGTCATGGCCGTATAGGTCTCGACCGAGCCGATGCCGTAGATGCAGCTGACGCTGGCCACCACGATCACATCCTCCCGCTCCAGGATCGCCCGCGTCGCCGAGTGCCGCATCCGGTCGATCTGCTCGTTTATGGACGAGTCCTTCTCGATATAGGTGTCGGTGCGGGGGACGTAGGCTTCGGGCTGGTAGTAGTCGTAGTAGCTGACGAAATATTCGACGGCGTTGTCCGGGAAGAATGACTTGAATTCGGAATAGAGCTGGGCGGCCAGGGTCTTGTTCGGGGCCAGGATCAGGGCCGGGCGCTGGGTCTGTTCGATGACCTTGGCCATGGTGAAGGTCTTGCCCGAGCCGGTGACGCCCAGCA
The DNA here is from genome assembly GCF_030656255.1 of Brevundimonas sp. Taxonomy (GTDB): domain Bacteria; phylum Pseudomonadota; class Alphaproteobacteria; order Caulobacterales; family Caulobacteraceae; genus Brevundimonas. Next base: position 26,993 of record NZ_JAUSOE010000104.1, read on the forward strand.
GCACCTGATCGCGGTCGCCCGCCTCGGCCTGGGCCACCAGTTCGGCGATGGCGGCGGGCTGGTCGCCGGCGGGGGTGTATTTGGTCTCGAGCCGGAAGCGGCCGCCCTTCTTCTTGCCCTCATGCGAGGGGCGGTGCGGGACCCAGTCGGCGGGCGCGGCGACGGGCTCCTCCGGCGTCAGGCGCGGGCCGGTGACGGGGGCGAACATCGGCATTTTCCCGGTGTCGCGCTTGAAGGCCGCGGCGGCCTCGCGCACGCCGGGGTCGGGCGTGTGGACGGGCTTGGCGGGTTTGGCGGCGGCGGGCTTCGGCGTCGAAGAACGGTTCATGAACAGAACTTAGTGTGCGGGATGCTGCGGCGCCAGTGAGGGTGGGCGGCGGGCGTCAGTGTTCGGTTCAAGGTCTAAAAATGGCAGGAAAACGGCGTGATGTGGAAATGTAATGCTTCATTCCGTCGCAATGTGTGGCCATTGGCGCTTAAATTCTCCTTTTTCCGTACAATTATGCGACTTTTTAGTTGCGGTATGTAAATCGTGTGCCTACCAAGGTCACCGAACGGATGTATTTGACATCGCAGTGGTATATATCCGTGATATCCAGCTGTTTCCGTAAGTATTGTTCAATACTGTTTGTGAATGAGGCGTATGCGTACTCGTAAAAATCACCTTTTGTCGTCGACCATGGTTGGCGGAATTGTGGCGGCGTCGCTGTCAATGCTTGCAGCTCCTGCCGCGATGGCTCAGGACGCGGCCGTTGCTCAGGCTGACGGGTCCGCCAGCGTCGAAGACATCGTCGTCATCGGTTCGCGCATTCGTCGCGACAACTATAACGCCCCGTCGCCGACCCAGGTCGTGACGCGCGAAGAGGCGACCCTGCAGGGCTTCGCCTCGACCACCGAGGCGCTGCAAAGCACCGCCGTCACGGGCGGCACCTCGCAGATCAACAACTCGTACGGCGGCTATGTCACCGACGGCGGTCCGGGCGCCAACACCATCGGCCTGCGCGGCATGAGCCCCAGCCGCACCCTGGTGCTGCTGAACGGCCGTCGCGTCTCGCCGGCCGGTTCGCGCGGCTCGGTCGGCGCGGCCGACCTGAACGTTCTGCCCACCGCCATCATCGACCGGGTCGAAGTGCTGCGCGACGGCGCCTCGTCGGTCTATGGCTCGGACGCCGTCGCCGGCGTGGTCAACATCCAGACGCGCCAGAACTTCGAAGGCGTGACGGTCGAGGCCCAGCGTAACGAGCCGCTGGAAGCCAATGGCGCCGGCGGTTCGACCCGTCTGTCGCTGACGGCCGGCGTGCGTGGCGACCGCTGGCGCGCGGCCGGTTCGGTCGAACGCTACGAGCGCGACGAACTGACCCTGCGCGACCGCGAGTTCACGCGTTGCCAGACCGACGGCTTCCGCAACGGTCAGGATTCGATCGATCCGCTGACCGGCCAGTCGAAATGCTACCCGATCACCACGACCGGCTCAAACGGCGTGACGATCAACACCATCGCCACGGGCGCGACAACCGGCGTCGCCGCTCCCGGCGCGGTCGGCACGACCTTCAACCGCTGGCGTCCGAACTCGGCCGTTACGACCGGCCTGGTCGGGTTTGAAGGCGTCGGCGGCACCGGCAACGACGTCAATGTTCGTGACACCTTCGAAGACCGGATGCTGAACGAGTCGCTGGTCACCCCGGTGGACATCACCACCCTGTACGGCGAAGTCGGCTACGATCTGCAAGCTCTGGGCAATGCCGAGATCTACGGCGAAGCCCTGTTCAACCAGCGCAAGTCGTCGCAGACCGGCTATCGCCAGCTGGCGCTGGACTACGCCGTCGGCAGCCCGCTGATCCCGACCAATTTGCAGGGCAGCGTCGCCTTCGCAGACCAAGGCCTGAACCAGGGCGATGACGTCGGCGTCCGCGCCTTCATCGGCTTCGGCAACGATCATTCCGAACAGGAAGTCGATTTCGGCCGCTATGTCGTCGGCATCAAGGGCGACTTCTTCCTGCCGGAATGGCGCTATGACGCCTACGCCAGCTATTCGCGCTCCAAGTCGACCTACACCAGCGAACAGTTCCTGACCGATAACCTGATCGCGTCTCTGGACGTGGTCAGCAACGGTTCGGGCGGTTTCCAGTGCGCTGATCTGGCGTCGAACCCGGGCTGTATCGCCGCCCCGGCCCTGACAACCCAGACCATAGCCGGCGCCCTGCCGCAGGATTGGGTCGACTATGTCTTCCGTCCGGTGACCGGCACGACCGAGTTCATCGAGAAGGTGGTCAGCTTCGGCATCGACGGTCCTCTGTTCAGCCTGCCGGCCGGCCGCGTCATGGGCTATTTCGGAGCCGAATGGCGCGAGTCCGAGATCGACGACACCCCTGGTCTCGATTCCCAGCTGGGCAACACCTACAACTACTCGACCTCGGCCATCACGCGCGGCTCGGACTCGGTGAAGGAAGTGTTCGGCGAAATCGAAGCGCCGATCCTGGTCGATCTGCCGGGCGTGCGCGAACTGACCCTGAACGGTTCGTTCCGCTATACCGATTATGACTCCTACGGCGACGACACGACCTACAAGGTCGGTCTGGTCTATCGTCCGATCGACTGGATCACCCTGCGCGGCACCTATGGCACCTCGTATCGCGCCCCGGCGCTGTTCGAGCAGTATGTGGGCGCCACCTCGGGCTTCCTGTCGAACGCCAGCGACGCCTGCAACGAGTTCGGCGCAGACGGCGTAAACGCCAACCGGGTCGCCAACTGCCGGGCCGAAGGCCTGCCGGACACCTATGAGGCGACCACCGGCGTTCAGGTCATTACCGAAGGCGGCGCCGACGCCGGCCTGTCGGCCGAGACTTCGACCAACATGACCGTCGGCCTGGTGATCCAGCCGCCGCTGCCCTCGGGTTGGGGCGATCTGGCCTTCGCCGTCGATTATTACGAGATCGAGGTCGAGAACGGCGTGTCGCGCACCGGCGCCGCGGAAATCCTGGACCGTTGTTACGACTCCAATCCGGAAGATTTCGCGGCCGACGCCGGCTTCTGCCGCCTGGTGTCGCGTGATCCGGCCGACAACGGCCTGACCGTCTCGGACAGCTACGTCAACCTGGCCACCGACAATGTGAAGGGGCTGGATTACACGGTCCGTTATCGCAAGGACGTCGGCCCCGGCACGGCGCTGTTCAACCTGGCGGTCACCCAGTACACGGAAATTTCGAGCAAGCTGTTCGCCGAAGATCCGCTGGAAGACTACACCGGCATGATCAACAATCCGGAGTTCACCGGAACGGCTGACGTCTCCTACGCCTGGGACAAGTGGCGCGTGCGCTACGGCGTCGAATGGATCCAGGGCACCGACAGCTACGCCTATTACGAAGAAGATCCGGCGACCTCTGACCTGGACCTCGAGACCGACGACTACTGGTTGCACAACGCTTCGGTCCAATATGCGTCCGACGGTTGGACCGCCACGCTCGGCGTTCGCAACCTGTTCAACGAAGACCCGCCGACCATCTCGTCTGGCTATTACAACCGGGTCGGCAACGCTCCGCTGTACTCGGGCTACGACTACCTGGGCCGCACGGCCTTCGTGAACCTGACCAAGTCCTTCTAAGGACGGCGTCAAGCGAACCGGACTAAGGGCGGCGGACTTCGGTTCGCCGCCCTTTTTCGTTCTTGAAAGCGTAGAGAACGTCACGAACTTGACTCCCTCATACAGTATGTCCCATACACTGTGTGTCACACACTATACGACGTCGTCAGTCGGGAGCGCGGGTTTGAGCCAGGATGAGGAACTGCTGTTCGAGAGCCTGCGGCTGGAGCTGCGGCGGGGGTCGTTGATCCTGGCCGTGCTGGCGAGCTTGCGGCGCGAGCAATACGGCTATTCGCTACGGGTCGCGCTGGGCGAAGCCGGGATCGAGATGGAGGAGAGCACCTTGTATCCGCTGCTGCGTCGGCTGGAGAGTCAGGGGCTGCTGGACAGCGAGTGGCGCGAGGAGGAGCGGCGCAGGAAGCGGTTCTATCGTCTGTCGCCGCGCGGGGAGGCCATGCTGGCGCGGCTGGCGGCCGAATGGCGGGGCCTGTCGGCCTCGCTGGAGAAGATGCTGTGAACATCGGGAAAGAGGGAGAGCGTGGGATGGACCTGGTTGAATCCTATCTGAAGGCCGTGGCGGCCCAGCTGCCGAAGGCGACGCGCGACGACATCGTCGCCGAGCTGCGTGACGAGATCATGGGGCGGCTCGAGGCGCTGGAAGAGCGGCTGGGCCGGACGCCGAGCGATGACGAGGTCGAGGCCCTGCTGCGCGAGGTCGGGCACCCGCTGACCGTGGCGGCGCGCTATCGGTCGGGGCCGCAGGCGCTGATCGGGCCGGAGCTGTATCCGTGGTGGCTGTTCGCGGTGAAGACCGCGCTGCTGGTGATGGCGTGCGTCACCCTGGTCGGGGTGGTGGCGCGGGTGCTGGGGGGCGACCTGTATGTGGGGCAGTCCCTCGGCGATGTCGTCGGCGGCCTGGTCAGCGGGGCGGTGTCGGTGATCGGGGTGGTGACCTTGATCGGCTTCGTGCTGGAGCGGCAGGAGAAGAAGCCGGACTTCATCGCCAAATGGCGGGTCAAGGACCTGGGCCTGTTCGAATTGGGCGGCGACATCGACGCCGAGACCTGGGGCCAGAGGCTGGCGCGCGGCGGGGCGGCGCTGCGCGAGGGCGCGGCCGCCAAGTCGGGGCCGGCGGTCAGGAAGAGCGCCGAGATGTCGCCGGTGGCGCGGGCGGTGTCCAGCGCCATCGCCTGGGCGGTCCTGCTGCTGTGGTGGACCGGTCTGCTGCCGGTCGCCTCGATCCGGCCCGACGAGGTGGCGGGGGTGCTGGACGGCGTCGACTACGGCCGGATCCTGGGACAGATCGTGGAGGCCGCCTATTGGCCCGTGACCCTGTTCGCGGCGGCCAAGGTGGTGTTCGACCTGATGCGGGCGGCGTCGGGCGGCGATGTGCGGCTGACGGCCCTGGGCGACATCGGGTTTGGGGCGGCGGCGGCCTGGGGTCTGCTGTGGCTGTGGTTCTGGTCGCCGCTGACGCCGGTGATCTGGGTCGGAACGGTGACGGAGTTCGCCGAGCGCCTCCAGTCGACCTTCCATCGGACGGCGGGCGACGGCGGCGGGCTGGCGGCGATCCTGATGCTGATCGTGGTCTGGGCCTTCCTGGGCGAAATCTGGCGGATGGTGCGGGCGGCGGGGCGACTGGTCGCGGGACGTTGAAGGGGCGTTGAACCTCCGGCCGGTTTCGCCGTTGCTGTCCATCGGCGGCGCTGGGCGGCCGGGGGCGAGAGCGACTGAGTGACTTTACAACAGGGTTTGGCCTTCGGCCTGGTGGGCCTGACGGTCGCGGCCTTCATCTGGGGGCGGTTCCGCTATGACCTGGTCGCCGTCGCGGCCCTGGTGGCGGGGTTGGCCATCGGGGTGATCCCGGCCGAGGCGGCGTTCGAGGGGTTCTCCAACGATGTGACGGTGATCATCGCCTGCGCCTTGATCGTGTCGGCGGCCTTCGCCAAGTCCGGCATCGTCGAAATGGCCCTGAAGCGGATCATGCCGTATCTGAAGACTGAGCGGTCTCAGGTGCCGGTGCTGACCACGGCCGTGACCCTGTTGTCGATGGTGACGAAGAACGTCGGCGCCCTGGCCATCATGATGCCGGTCGCGCTGCAGGTCAGCCGGCGCACGGGGACCAAACAGTCGCGGCTGCTGATGCCCATGGCCTTTGGCGCCATGGCTGGGGGGATGGTGACCCTGGTGGGGACCGCGCCCAACATCCTGGTCGCCGAGGTGCGCCAGGACATGATCGGCGAGCCGTTCCAGATGTTCGACTATGCGCCGGTGGGTCTGATCCTGACCGGCGTGGCCCTGGTGTTTCTGGCCTTCGGCTATCGGCTGCTGCCCAAGGACCGGACGGGGAGCATCGGCCTATCGGCGGCCCTGTCGGCCAACGCCTATCTGACCGAGGCGCGGGTGCCCGACGACTGGACCCTGGAGGTCAGGCCGATCAGCGCCCTCAGGGCCATGGCGCCGGACGATATCCAGGTGATGGCCCTGATCCGTGACGGCAAGCGCAAGACCCGGCCGCGCGGCAACACCCTGGTGCGGGCCGGGGACACCCTGCTGATCAAGGGCGATCAGGAAGCGCTGGAAGAATTCATCGTCGCGACCAAGCTGAAGCTGGTGCGCGGCGACCGGCCGGTGCTGCTGGAAGAGGCCAAGGACGAGGTCCATCTGGTCGAGGCGGTGATCGGGGCGGACTCGTCCCTGACGGGGCAGTCGGTGCGGTCGCTGGACCTTTACGGCCAATACGGGCTGAACCTGCTGGGCGTGTCGCGCAGCGGCTATGAACTGACCCAGCATCTGCGGACGGCCAAGCTTCAGGCCGGGGACGTGCTGCTGTTGCAGGGATCGGAATCCGGCCTGCCGGGGCGGCTGGCGACCCTGGGCCTGCTGCCGCTGGCCGAGCGCGAGATGCGGCTGGGCGGCAAGCGGCGCAAATTCCTGCCGGCCGTGGTGCTGGCGGCGGCCATGGTGATGGTCGGGTTCGGCCTGATCCCTGTGGCCATCGCCTTCTTCGGGGCGGCGGTGGTGATCGTGGCCATGGGCGGGCTGAAGATGCGCGAGGCCTATGCCGCGCTGGACGGGCCGCTGCTGGTGCTGATCGCCGCCCTGATCCCGGTGTCGGACGCGATCCAGCAGACGGGTGGGGCGGACCTGATCGCCGGGGGGCTGAAGTCGGTGTTCCAAGGCATTCCGCCCGTGGTGGCGGTGGCGGGCATGATGTTCGCGGCCATGGCGGTGACGCCCTTCCTGAACAATGCCGCGACGGTTTTGGTGGTGGCGCCCATCGCCGCGACCCTGGCCCAGCAGTTGGGCTACCGGCCCGACCCATTCCTGATGGCGGTGGCGGTGGGGGCGGCGTGCGACTTCCTGACCCCCATAGGGCACCAGTGCAATACGCTGGTCATGGGGCCGGGGGGATACAAGTTCTCAGACTATCCCAAGCTGGGGGCGCCGCTAAGCCTGCTGGTGCTGGTGATCGGTCCGCCGGTCATCCTGCTGTTCTGGCCGATGTGAGAAGCGCCGGTCCCTGTGCTGGGACCGGCGCTAGCGGCCGTTAGGTCGAGCGGGAGGGCGCGACGGCGCAGGTCAGTCGGCCGTTGTCGTTCTGGATCTGGGCCCCCCGGCAGCTGCGGACGCTCAGGGTCGAAGAGACCGACTGGCCGTCCTTGGCGATGCAGCGCGCGCGCAGGCGGTCGCCATTCAGGCTGATGCTGCGGCAGGTCTCGCGATAGGCGCCCACCGGCAGGGCGCGGCCCGAGGCGGCCGGTTCCGGGCTCGGACGGTCCTGGGCCGTGGCGGTGAAGGCGACCAGGCCGGCGGCCCCGATGGCCGCGCTGATGGTGGCGAGGGTGGAAAGAGACAGTCGTATCAAGGCGTAGCTCCCGTTTTTCTATTTGCGCCTCTGCGGGCGAAAAACGAGGTTATGCCTGTCTGGGCCTGTGTCCAGCCCTGATCGCCGGGTCGTTACCAGCGGGGCGAGACGTGGGCCGGCCCCTTGAACACCGCATTGGCGAACAGAGGTTTCAGCCCCTCCAGATAGCCGCGCACCGTCGGGTCCTGGGTGAAGGCGATCAACTGGCCCGATCCGAGGGTCTCGACCATCACGACCGGCTTGAAACCGAGCTGGGCCTGGTTCTCGGCCCACAGCTGGCCCGAGGCTAACAGTCGGTCGGAACCTTCGAACCGCACGGCGTTGACGCCCTCGCCGCGCATCAGCGGGGCGTAGATGTCGGCGCCCCGCACCAGGACATTCAACTCGGACGGCAGGCCGGCGCCGATCCAGTGGTCGGGATCGACATGGGCGCGGGCCAGGACGCCGGCGACCGAGTCCGGGCCGTGGTCGCTGTGGGCCAGCAGGGCGGCGTAGTCGGTCTGGTTGGCGATCCGGGCGGGGCTCTCGGGCTTGTCGTCGTCCTTGTCCGAGGCGCCGTCCTCGCGACGCGACGCCAGCATGTCGCTGTCGGGGTCGGTCAGCAGGCGGGTGGCGGTTCCCAGGCTGATCAGGGTGCCGCCGCGCGAGACCCAGTCGTGGAGCGCCTTGACCCCGTCCTCGCCCAGGACGGACTTGTAGTCCCGGCCCTCGGGCAGGATCAGGACCTGGTATTGCGACAGGTCGGCCTCGCCGAAGCTGGCGGCGCGGATGGCGGTGACGGGATAGCCTAGGTCGCGTTCCAGCAGCCAACGGGTCGCGCCGGCGGCGTCGGGGGCGGCCGGGCTGTCCCAGGCCAGAGCGATGCGCGGCGCGCGCAGCCGCACCACGTCGCTGGAGCCGAAGCCGGCGCCGCGCTCGACCCAGGACTCGTCCACGCCCACGATCTCGGCGCCCGTGGCGGCGGCGAGACGGTTCAGGGTTGCGACCAGGTAGGCGGGCGCGCCGGCTTTCGGCAGAACCAGGGTGCCTGCGGGCCAGTCGCGGCCGTTCTGAGTGAAGGCCTGGTCGGCGGAGCTGATCGTCAGCCCGGCCTGGAGGGCGGCGGCGAGGAAACGCGGCTGGCTCGAACCGGGGGCGACGAGGAAGCCGTAGCGGGCCTCGGCGTTCTGGACGGCGGCAGGCGTGACCAGTTCGGGGCCGCGCGCATCGACGGCGACGCCGGGCGCGCTGCTGCAACGGGCGGCGTCGACGCCGAACATCAGGGGCAGGGACCAGGCGGTGACGTCATAGATCTCGTCGCCCAGGCCGCGCGCGCGACGGCGCTCCTGTTCGGCCAGGAAGGCGGGCGGGACGGGCACGTCGCGGGTCAGCAGCACCTCGGCCATCCGGCGCTGGGGCTGGGCCAGGTTGATCACATAGTCGCCCGCACGGTGCTGACCGGCGCAGGAGAAGGCCTGGCGCGCGACCCCGACCTCGATCCCAGAGCGGACCAGCAGTCCCGCCAGACGGTCGGCGGCGGCGGGATCCGACGCGCGCGACAGGACATAGGCGCCGCGTCCCGCCACCCCGTCGCGGTGATAGGCGTAGAAGTCGTTCAGCAGCCGGTCGTGATTGCGCGAGGCCGTCTCGATGGTGGCCAGGGTGGCGGTCAGATGGGCGCGGACCGTGTCGGCATAGGTGAAGACCTCGCCCGAGCTGCGCCGCGCGGCCAGACCCCGGGCCGAACCGGCCTCATAGGTCATGGAGACCGCGCCCAGATAGCCGGGCCAGCCGTCGCCATAGCCCGGATAGAAGGCGTCATAGACCTTGCGGTTGAAGTAGGGCAGGCCCGCCGCGTCGAACCGGGCGCCGGTATTGCGGCCGAACAGGGCGCGGTTCTCCAGAGTGCGCGGCCATATCCACGGGTTCAGGGGCTCGGCCTCGGGCGGGAAGAAGAAGGTCTCGTCCGAGCCCATCTCGTGGCTGTCGACGACCACCTGGGGCCGCCATTCGCGGACCTGGGCCGAATGGCCCTGGGTCTCCGGCTGGGTCTGGATGAACCAGTCGCGGTTCAGGTCGAACAGATAGTGGTTGTAGCGGCCGCTGGGCCAGGGCTCGTCGCGCTCGGCCGAGGCGGGGTCTGGATTGGGCGCGGACCCACGGCCCGAGGCGAAGCTGTTGAGGAAACGCTCGCGCCCGTCCGGGTTCTGGGTCGGGACGAAGACGACGACGGTGTTGGCCAGCCAGGCCTGGGCGGTCGGGTCGGTCAGCAGGCGGCGGGCGGCCTCCATGGCGGCGTCGGCGGGGCTGATCTCGTTGCCGTGGACCGAATAGGCCATCCAGACCAGGACCGGCTGATCCGCGATCAGGGCGGCGGCCTGCTGGGGCGAGGTGCGGCGCGGATCGGCGAGGGCGCGGGCGTCGGCCTTGATCCGGTCCAGCCGGGCGATGTTGGCGGGCGAGCCGACGGCGGCCCAGAACAGGGGCCGGCCCTCCCAGGTCGTCGCATAATCGCCCATCGCCATCCGATCCGGAGCGGCGGCGCGCAGGGCCTCGAAATAGCGGCGCACGTCGGCGGCCCGCGTGATCTCCTGACCGCTGTCATAGCCCAGGGTCTGACGCACCGTGGGGATGTCGGCGTCCGTCTGGCGCGCGGCGGCGGGCTGAACCGCCAGCAGGGCGGCGGCGCAGGCGCCGGCCAGGCTGAAGGCGAGCGGACGCACGGAACGACGATGACTGGACATGAACTGAACCCCCCGGGAGAGGGACACCTTAATCGGGGCACGGAAAAAGAAAACGGCCTTGACGTGTAACCTATAGGTGATATGTCACCTCAAGGTTACGTCAGGAGGGCGACATGAGCAACATCGACGATCAAGCGATCCAGCGCGTGAAACTGGAAAGAAAACGGTGCTGGTGGACGGCGATCGCCCTGGCCGTCGTCGGCGCCGCAGCCATGGTCGGCGGCGCGGGGTTCGCGATGGTTTCCGGCGTAGAAGGCGACCAGGCGACGGCGGCCGGCGTGGCGACGGGGATCGGATTTGCTCTGACGCTCATCGGGGCGATCTGGGCGTGGAGCGCGCGTCCGGGCCAGTCAATCATCGTGGCGGCGAGCGGCGAAGGAGCGCGGCGTGACAAGCTGGAGCGTGCGCGCACCCAACAGCTGGTGATGCTGCCCGTCGTGCTGCTGCTCTTCATGGCGCAGGCGCATCAGGCGATGGGGCGGATCCTGGGCGGGGACCATAATCTGGGCGCCTATGTGCAGGTGCTGCTGCCGGTTCTGTACGGCTGGCTGATCCCGCTTATCGTCATGGGTTGGGACGCGCACACACGCAAGAACCGCCGGTTCCTGGAAGACGAATTGACCCAGTTGATGCGGGCCAGATCGATGATCCTGGCCTTCGTCGTGCTGATGACGGGTCTGACCGTGGCCCTGGGCCTGGGGTTGTGGCGTGCCCAGTACGGGGTCATGGCCTTGCCCTATGTCCTGGCCTTGGGCGGGGCCTCGGCGGGGCTGCGGTTCGCCTGGCTGGATCGGGAGGCCGGGCGCGATGGCTGATTTGCAATCGGATTGCGGCGCGAAAGTCTTGAGGAGCGGCGCCTATGGATGAGGATGAAAAGCAGGCGACCCTGGCGCGTGAACGTCGCCGCCGCCGTCGGCATGGGTTTGCTCTGTTGGTCTTCATGCTGGGCGTCATCGGAATCGGCGCGCTGGCCCTCGGCGAAGACGGTCCTTATCCGCAATGGGCCGTAGCGGTCGCAGGGGCAGGCGGCGCCGCCATGCTAGTCGGGGCGATCCTGGCTTGGTTCAGCAAGCCCGGCGAAGATCGGCGACGGCTGGACGCGATCATGACGTATCGGGATCGCGTTCAACGGAACCGCACAACCCAGTTGTTCACCATGAGCCTGATGGTTCTGGTTGAGGGGATCATGATCGTCGGCTTCTCGGACGATCTGCTCGCCGGGCGTGTCAATGAGGCTGTGGCGCCTTTACTGATTGTCGTCACGTTCAGCTGGCTCATTGTTATGACGGTGATGGAGTGGGACGGCGGTTCGCGGAAGATGAAGAAGTTCCTGGACGACGAACTGTCCCGTCATATCCGAGCGCGCGCGACGGGCTTGGCCTTCATCGTCCTGATGGCGGGCGCCACCCTGGCGCTGGCCGCCAGCGTGTGGGCGCCGAACTGGACGCCGCTGGTGCTGGCCTTCTCTCTGCTGGCTTCGGCGGGGGCGGCGGCCTTGCGGTTCGCGCTTCTGGATCGAGAGGCGTCCGGCGATGGGGAGTAGTCGGCTGGGGTTGAGGCTGAAGGAGGTCCGCACGGCGGCTGGTCTTACCCAGGCCCAACTGGCCGACGCCGCCAAGGTGTCGCGCAAGACGATCAATACGGTGGAGAACGGAGTCTTCATCCCCTCGACCATTGTGGCCCTGGATCTGGCGCGGGCGCTGAACACGACGGTCGAGGCGATCTTCTATCTGAAGGACTGAGCATCCATGTCCGAAAACCGCGAGACATCGCCGGGCTGAACCGCCATCCTGCGGGCCATGGAACAGACGCTGGATCAGGAGGCTTGCTGGCGGGCCTTGGGGGCGCGGGACGCCCGGTTCGACGGGCGGTTCTTCACGGGCGTGACCTCGACCGGCATCTATTGTCGGCCGGTCTGTCCGGCGCGGACGCCCCGGCGCGAGAATGTGGTGTTCCACCCCACGGCGGCCTCGGCAGAGGCGGCGGGGTTTCGCGCCTGTCTGCGCTGCCGCCCCGAGACGGCGCCGGAGATGGGGGCGTGGCGGGGCACGTCGAACACCGTCAGCCGGGCCCTGGCCCTGATCGAGGCGGGGGCGCTGGACGGGGGCGACGCCGAGACCCTGGCGGCGCGGCTGGGGGTGGGGGAACGGCATCTGCGGCGGCTGTTCCGCCAGCATCTGGGGGCGGCGCCCGTCAGCGTGGCCCAGACGCGCCGCGTGCTTCTGGCCAAACAGCTGATCCATGAGAGCGACCTGTCGATGGCCGAGGTGGCGATGGCCTCGGGCTTCGGCAGCGTGCGGCGGTTCAACGAGACGTTTCAGGCCCTGTACGGCCGGCCGCCGTCCGAGCTGCGTCGGCGCAAGGTGGAGAGCGAGGGCGGGGGCGCGGTGAAACTGGGCCTGGCCTATCGCCCGCCCTATGACTGGACCGCGATGATGTCGGCCCTGGCGGCGCGGGGCGCGCCGGACGAGGCGGTGGCCGACGGGGTCTGGCGGCGCAGGTTGCGGGTCGCGATGGATGGGACGGACGGCGAGGTTTCGGTGCGCGCCGGGGCGGAGGGCCGGGCGGCGGTCGAGGCGCGGGTGGACGAGTTGAAAGCCCTGCCCGGGGTGCTGGCGCGGGTGCGGCGGGTGTTCGACCTGGCCGCCGATCCCGAGGCGATCCGGCGCGATCTGTCCGGCGATCCGGACCTGCGCGCGGCCGTTGAGGCCTGGGCCGGACTGCGGCCTGCGGGCGACTGGATCGACGCCGGAGAAGATGCGCCCAGCGACCGGCTTGAGACAACGGATGCGGCCCTGATGGCGCGGGCCGAGCGGTGGCGGCCGTGGCGGGCCTATGGGGCGCTGTACTGGAAGATGAAGGAGACGGGCGATGTCTGAACAGATTGAAGCGAAGGCGGTGCTGCGGCCCGTGACCCAGAGCTTGAGCCTGGCCCTGACCCTGGATCGGATCGGTTCGCCGCTGGGCCAGGTGCTGGTCGTCACCGACGCCGAGGGGGCGGTGCGGGCGCTGGATTTCCACGACTATGAGGACCGGATGCGGCGCCTGCTGCGTCGCCATTACGGCCCGGTCGCCCTGACGGAAGGACGGGCGCCTGAGCCGGTGCGGGCGGCGGTCGCGGCCTATTTCGACGGCGATCTGGCGGCGTTCGACGCGGTGGTGGTGAAGACCGGCGGGACCGTGTTTCAGCAGGCGGTGTGGGCGGCGTTACGGGCCATTCCCGCCGGCGAAACACGCAGCTATGGCCAGCTGGCCGCCGCCGTCGGATCGCCCAGGGCGGTGCGGGCGGTGGGGCTGGCCAACGGCTCCAATCCGGTCGGGGTGATCGTGCCTTGTCACCGGGTGATCGGGGCGAACGGAACCCTGACAGGCTATGCGGGCGGGCTGGAGCGCAAACGCTGGCTGCTGGCGCACGAGGGCGCCGGCGGGCGACTGATCTAGCGCCGGGTGAACCGTTCGGGCGGCAGGGCGGCGGGGGTGAACCGGGCCTGGCGGACGGCGCCGTTGAAATAGTTCAGCCGGTTGATGCGACAGCCGACAGAGGCGCGGCCGGGGCCTTGCGCCGTGAAGGCCAGGGGCGCCTCGCCCTGAAGCACGCCGTCGACATAGGACCGGTACAGCCGCCCGTCGAAGGTCTGGGCCACATGGAACCACTGGCCGCAGGGATGGAGGCGTTCGGGGAAGATCAGGGTGTGGTTATAGCCGGGGCCGCGCGTGAAGGCGTCCAGGTACCAGCGGTCCTGAACCACGCGGATCTCGAACAGGAACCGGGTCTGGGACGGCGGCTGGCCGGGTGGAGCCTCTTCGGCCAGATGGAGCCAGCGTTGTTCAAAGGCGCCGCCGTCGGGCCGGAACAGAGCCTCGAAGGTGAAGGTCTCGGCGCCCGCCAGAGGGTGCTGGTCTATGAACAAGGCGTCGTCCACCCCGTCGAACCGCACGGCCCGTCCATAGGGGCTGTCGATCAGGACCGGAGCGCCCTCGACCTTGGTCGCGACGCCGCCGATGTCGGTCAGCCGGTCGAAGGTCCAGACGGCCTGGGGCGGCGTCTGATGCAGCGTCGGGGCCGGCAGGGCGGCGCAACCCGGCAGACTTAGGCCGACCGCGCCCGTCAGGAGGCTTCGACGGTCAAGGCGGGCAGGCGGGATCATGCAGAGGCTCGCATCGGCTGGCCCGCGACACCAGGTCATCGCAATGGATAGGCAACGGCCTGGCTCCGGGATCGTTACCCTAGACCATAGACCGAAAGAGTATCGACGATGAAACTATCCAATGGCGCGCTGGTGGCGGTGGTCGACGGCGAAAAGCTGGTCCTGTTCAAGAACACGAACGCCCAGGAAATCCGGCTGTCGCCGCTGGAGATTCCGGCGATGGAGGATCGGGTGTCCGGCTCGTCCGGCCGTCGCTCCAGCGAGGCCAACCCCGATAACGACACCCAGGCCGAAGACGGTTTCGCCATGGGCGTGGCCGAGGTTCTGAACAAATGGTCGGTCACCAACAAGATCGATGAACTGCTGGTGATTGCGGCGCCCAAGACCCTGGGTGAGCTGCGCAAACACTGGCACAAGGACCTGGAGTCCAAGCTGGCCGGCGAAATCGCCAAGGATTTGACGGGACACAGCACCGATCAGATCGCAGCTGCGATCGAAAAAGCCTGAATTAAATCAGGTTGATTTGAGGGCGGCGGCTGGAAACGGTCGCCGCCCTTGGCGTGTCTAGACGCCGTCCAGGAACAGGCGGCAGGCGGGGTTGGCGGTTTCGTCGACGTAGGGGTAGCCGAGGTCGGCGAGGGCGGCGGACAGCTGGGCCTGTTCTTCGGGGGGGACGCTGACGCCGGCCAGCACCCGGCCGACGTCGTCGCCGTGGTTGCGGTAGTGGAACAGGGTCAGGGCCCAGGCTGGCTGGAGGCTGTTCAGGAAGCGCAGGAAGGCGCCCGGCCGTTCGGGGAACTGGAAGCGCAGGATCCGTTCGTGGGGCAGGCCGACGGTGCGGCCGCCGACCATGTAGCGGACGTGCAGCTTGGCGGTCTCGTTGTCGCTCATGTCCTCGACGGCGTAGCCGTTGGAACGCAGGGTCGCGATCAGGTCGTCGCGCTCGTGCGGGCCGTTGCGCAAGGCGACGCCGACGAAGATCTGGGCCTCGCCGTCGCCGGACCAGCGGTAGTTGAACTCGGTCACCGAACGACCGTCGAGGCTGTCCAGGAAGCGGCGGTAGTCGTCGCGGTCGTCCTTCATGGCTACGGCCAGCAGGGCCTCGGCGCCCTCGCCGATCTCGGCCCGTTCGGCGACATGGCGCAGCCGGTCGAAGTTGAGATTGGCGCCCGAGTTGACGGCGATCAGCGTTCCCGCGCCGGGATGGGCGGCGGCCCAGGCCTTGAGGCCCGCCAGGGCGACGGCGCCCGAGGGTTCGGCGATGGCGCGGCTGTCGTCGAAGATGTCCTTGATGGCGGCACAGATGGCGTCGGTGTCCACCAGGACGATTTCGTCCAGCAGGTCCTTGCACAGGCGGAAGGTGTGATCCCCGGCGCGGCGCACGGCCACGCCGTCGGCGAACAGGCCGACTTCGTTCAAGGTCACGACTTCGCCGGCGTCGATGGCGGCCTTCATGGTGGGGGCGTCGACCGGCTCGACGCCGATGACGCGGGTCTCGGGGCGCAGGAATTTGAGGATGGCCGCCATGCCGGCGGCCAGGCCGCCGCCGCCGATGGGCACGAAGACGGCCTCGATCGGGTCGGCGTGCTGGCGGGCGATCTCAAGCCCCACCGTGCCCTGACCGGCGATCACGTCGGGATCGTCGAAGGGGTGGATGAAAGCCGCGCCGGTCTGGCTCTCCAGATGGCGGGCGTGGGCGTAGGCCTCGTCGAAACTGTCGCCGTGCAGGACCACCTCGCCGCCCAGGGCGCGGACGGCCGCAACCTTGATTGCGGGGGTGGTGGTGGGCATGACGATGACGGCGGGGATGTTGCGGCGGGCAGCGGCCAGGGCCACGCCCTGGGCGTGATTGCCGGCCGAGGCGCAGATCACGCCCTTTGACAGTTCGGCCTGCGACAGGCCGGCGATCTTGTTGTAGGCGCCGCGGATCTTGAACGAGAAGACGGGCTGCAGGTCCTCGCGCTTCAGCAGCACGGGCCGCGCGAGCCGCGCCGACAGGCGACGCAGCGGATCGAGGGGCGTTTCCTCGGCCACGTCATAGACGCGGGCGGTGAGGATGCGGCGGATGGTGTCTTGCATCAAAATGTCGGGCGAAGCGGGGGTGAGGAAATGAAGTCGCCGTCCGTCTAAGCGATATTGCCCCGTTTGTGAAAGGTTCGTGCGTTGATGGCGGCGAACTCTCCCATGCGTGAGAGGGGCGCAATGGATTTCTCTTGCGCGCGGCCCCCATCGGCCTACATTGGATTTGCTTATGCTAACTTTGAGCATAAGGGTCTAGGGAGACGGTCATGGCGGAGGGTTCGACCCTTGGGGCCTTTGGTCTGACGAAGGAACTGGAGCGGGAGACCGCCGGGGTGTGGGCGAAGGTCAAGGACCACGTCACGCCGCTGGAGTGGCCCGAACAGGCGCGGTTGATCAGCGAGATCAACCGGCTGAAGCGCGAGCGCGACGCCGTGATCCTGGCCCATAACTATATGACGCCCGAGATCTTCCACGGGGTCGGCGACTATGTCGGCGACAGCCTGGGCCTGGCCAAGGAGGCCGCGCGGTCGGATGCGAAGGTGATCGTCCAGGCCGGCGTGCACTTCATGGCCGAGACCTCGAAGATCCTGAGCCCGGAAAAGACCGTGCTGATCCCCGATCTGCGGGCGGGATGTTCGCTGGCCTCGTCCATCACCGGGGCGGACGTGCGGCTGATCAAGCAGCGCTATCCGGGCCTGCCGGTCGTGACCTATGTGAACACCACGGCCGATGTGAAGGCCGAGACCGACATCTGCTGCACCAGCGCCAACGCCGTCCAGGTGGTCGAATGGGCGGCCAAGGAATGGGGCGTGGATCGGGTCATCCTGATCCCCGACGAATATCTGGCGCGCAATGTCGCGGCCCAGACGACAGTCGGGATCATCGCCTGGAAGGGCCGCTGCGAGGTCCACGAGCGGTTCACGGTGGACGACATCGCCGAGATGCGGGCCGCCTATCCGGGCGCGGAAATTCTGGCCCACCCCGAATGCCCTGAAGACGTGCTGGCGGCGGCGGACTTCGCCGGTTCGACGGCGGCCATGACCGACTACGTCGAGGCGCGTCGGCCCAAACAGGTGGTGATGATCACCGAATGTTCGATGGCCGCGAATGTGGCCGGGGACGTGCCGGGCGTGCAGTTCATCGGCCCGTGCAACCTGTGCCCGCACATGAAGCGGATCACGCTGCAGAACATCCACGACTGCCTGCTGCACATGCAGTTCGAGGTGACGGTTCCGGCCGACATGATCGAACGCGGACGCCTTGCCGTGCAGCGGATGATCGACCTGCCGCCGCCGGCGGTCCCGGCCCGCTATGACCTGGTCAAGGCGCGCCATCACGTCGATGTGGAGCTGATCTGAGCGTGACGCGGCGATCGGTCTCGTGGTCGGGACCGGTTGCTGCGCCCATCTGGACGCCATGAGCAATATCGACACCCCGAACCGCACGCCCGATCGCATCCCCGGCCCTTGGGATCCCAAGCCCGAGGACCCGGCCGTGCGCGCCGCCCCCGCAGCCCCGGCCGAGATTCCGGTCGAGAAGGATCAGAGCCTGATCTGGGCCCTGCTGTCGACGGCCCTGATGGGCGGCTTCCTGTGGTGGATCACCGGTAGCGCCATCGTGGCCGGCGCAGTGCTGATCGGTCTGTTCGTCCATGAGGCGGGGCACGCCCTGGCGATGAACAGGATGGGGATGGGGCCGGCGCGGATTTATATCATTCCCTTCCTGGGCGGGCTGGCCAAGGCGCGACGGGAGCCGAAGAGCGAATGGGACGGGGTTCTGGTGTCCCTGGCCGGGCCGGCCTTCGGCCTGTTGGCCATGATCCCGTTTGTCGGGGTGTGGCTGGCCACAGGGCAGGGGGAGTGGCTGATGGGCGCCTTCTTCATCGCCATGCTGAACCTGGTGAACCTGGTCCCCGCGCCGCCGCTGGACGGGTCCAGGGCCTTGGGACCGGTGCTGACGCGGGTGCATCCGCGGCTGGAGCAGATCGTGCTGCTGGTCATCGGCGTGGCCGTGGTCTGGTGGGGACTGTCCACCGGGCGGTTCATCCTGGCCGCCTTCCTGGCCCTGTCGGTCTTCGCCCATCTGAAGCGCGGCGTCTGGCGCGCGGCCTGGGGCACGCTGAGCTGGCCCGAGGCGGGCAAGAGCCTGGCCCTCTACCTTCTGACCCTGGTCGTGTGCGCGGCGGCGGCCCTGGGCGCCCTGTTGCCCATGGTCGGGGGCGATCCGGCCGGGGCGGTGAGCCTGGGCCTGAACTATCTGGGAGTCGGGCGATGAACCGAACGCGACATGACGGGCCCTTGATCGTCGGCGCTGGTCTGGCGGGCCTGTCGGCCGCGCTGGAGGCGGCGCGGGCGGGGGCTGAGGTTCTGGTGCTGACGCCGGAGCCTTTGCTGAACGCCTGTTCGTCCGCCTGGGCTCAGGGCGGGATGGCGGCCGCGCTGACGGCTGTGGATTCGCCGGAGCTGCACGCGAAGGACACCGAGGCGGCGGGCGCGGGCCTGGTCGAGCCCACGGCGACGCGGGCCTTGACCGAGGCGGGGCGCGAGACGGTGGAATGGCTGGCGGCCCTGGGCGCGCCGTTCGACCGGGATGCGGACGGCGGCTTCGTGGTCAGTCTGGAGGCCGCCCATTCGGTGGCGCGCGTGGCGCGGGTCGGCGGCGACGGGGCCGGACGGGCCATCCTGTCGGCCGTGGTAGCGGCCGTGCGGGCCGAGAAGCGGATCACGGTCTGGGAAGACGCGCGGCTGAAAGCGCTTGTTCAGGACGCCGACGGCCGGGTGGTCGGGGCGGTGGCGGCGCGCGGGCCGGGCGGGCGTCTGGTCGAGATCACGGCGACGGCGGTGGTGTTGGCCACCGGCGGGGCGGGCGGTCTGTTTGCGGCCACCACGACGCCGGCGGCGCTGAAGGGCGAAGGCCTGGCGCTGGCGGCCCGGGCGGGGGCGGAAATTCTGGATCCCGAGTTCGTGCAGTTTCACCCCACCGCCATCGACGTGGGTCTGGATCCTGCGCCGCTGGCGACCGAAGCTTTGCGGGGCGAGGGGGCGCGTCTGATCGACGGCGAGGGCCGGTTCCTGCTGGGCGAGGCGCCCGATGCGGACCTGAAGGCGCGCGACGTGGTGGCGCGGGCGGTCCATGCGGCGCGGATGGAGGGACGGGGCGCCTATCTGGATGCACGCGCGGCCATCGGCGAGGCCTTCCCGCACGAGTTTCCAGCCGTCTTCGCCGCCTGTATGCGCAGCGGCCTGGACCCGCGCATCAGTCCGATTCCGGTGATGGCGGCCTGTCATTATCATATGGGCGGGATCGCCGCCGACGCCGACGGGCGCACCACGGTGGCGGGCCTGTATGCGGTCGGCGAGTGTGCGGCCGCCGGGGTGCATGGGGCGAACCGGCTGGCGTCCAACTCCCTGCTTGAGGCGGCGACCTTCGGGCGGCGTGCGGGACAGGCGGCGGCGCTGGAGACCGGCGGCGGACGGCCATTACCGGTCGAGATTACGCCGGACCTGCCCGAGGCGGTCCTGGCCGAGCTGAGAACCGCGATGACGGCCCATGCGGGGGTGGTGCGGGATGAGGCGGGCCTGTCGGGCCTGATCGCCCTTATCGACCGGCAGGAGACCCAGCATGGCCCGGCGGCGGCGCTGGAGGCGGCGCGTCTGGTCGTGCAGGCGGCGCTGGATCGGCGTGAGAGCCGGGGCGGCCATTATCGCTCGGATTATCCGCAGACGGCGGCCGTGGCGGACCATACGCGGGTGCGGAATGTGCGCTCTGCGATGCGTCCGGCCGTGCTGGAGCCCGCCGCATGAGCCGGTCCTTGCCGGATGTTCTGATCGAGCCGGTGGTGCGGATGGCCCTGGCCGAGGATCTGGGCCGGGCGGGCGATGTGACGGCCATGGCCTGTATTCCCGCAGACGCCCGGATGAAGGCGGGTTTTGTGGCGCGCAAGCCCGGCGTGTTGGCGGGGATCGACTGCGTGCGGTTGGCGGTGCTGGCCATGGACCCGAAGGCTTCGGTCGATCGGCGGCTCAAGGACGGCGCGGCCTTCGAGGCCGGGGCGGTGCTGGCGGTGGTCGAGGCCGAGGCGCGGGCGTTTCTGTCGGCCGAGCGGACGGCGCTGAACCTGGTCGGGCGCCTGTCGGGCGTGGCGACCCTGACGCGGGCCTATGTTCAGGCGGTGGACGGGACCAAGGCGCGGATCGCGGATACGCGCAAGACCACGCCGGGCCTGCGGGCGCTGGAGAAACATGCGGTGGCGTGCGGCGGGGGGATGAACCATCGCTTCGGCCTGGATGACGCCATCCTGATCAAGGACAACCATGTGGCCGTGTGCGGCGGGGTGGCCGAGGCCGTGCGGCGGGCGCGGGCCTTTGCGCCCCATCTGATGAAGGTCGAGGTCGAGGTGGATGGGCTGGATCAGCTGGAGATCGTGCTGGACCTGATCGCCGAGGGCGCTGCGCCGGACGTGGTCATGCTGGACAACTTCGGCCTGGACGACCTGAGGACCGCCGTGGAGCGGGTCGCGGGGCGGCTGATGCTGGAAGCCTCGGGCGGGGTCGATCTGACGACCGTGCGCGCCATCGCCGAGACCGGGGTGGACGTGATCTCGGTCGGCGCCCTGACCCATTCCGCGCCGGTGCTGGACATCGGCCTGGACGCGCTGTGAGGACGTAGCGCGGGAGCGGCTTCGAAAAGACGCTCCCGGCTGCGATCAGACCGGGTTTGAAACGTCCGTGGCCTCGACCTTGGCGGACGTGGACACGGGCCGAGCCGTGCGGGCGGCGGTCTGGTTGGCCGGCTGCGACGCGGGCTGGGCGCGCGGCGCGGTCGTTTCGGCTTGAGGCGTCGTCTGCGGGCGCGGCTGGGGCGCCGGGGCGGTCGGTTCCGGAGCGGTCAGGCCTTCCTGGGCCAGGACCAGGGAATAGGCGACGGCCTGGCCGGCCTGGCGGGCGGCCTCGACCGGATCGAGCCCGGCCTGGATCAGGCGGGGCTGGTCGCCCGAGGTGGAAGGACGCGCGGCGTAGGTGAAGGCCCCGCTGGAGCCCGACCGACCGCCGAAGCGATAGAAGAGGTGGCTGCCGACCTGGTTCACCCGGATCAGCGAGTTGCGCCACACGGGCGAGACGCCGGTGGTGTGGAAATGGGTGGCGTTGCCGACGGCCGAATAGACCGAGCCCGACAGGGCGCCCGAGGCGATGCTCTTGGCGCGGTTCCAGGCCGCCGAGTTCACCCGACCGCGCATCGCGCCGTTGCAGGTGAACGAGAACTGGCAGCCGGTACGGCGCGCGGCGCCCTGATAGACGACGCCGCAGATGGTCTTGGGGAAGGCGGGGTGGCGGACGCGGTTCAGGACCACCTGGGCCACGGCCTGCATGCCGTCGCGGCCTTCGCCGCGGGCTTCATAATAGACGACCTGGGTCAGGCAATCGAGATCGCGGCTGGCGTCCAGGGCGTTGGCCATGCGGAAAGGCTTGGCGCCGACCGGCGTGGTCAGATTGGCGCGACGCAGGTTCGGGTCGCGGTTGTCGTTCAACTGGTCGAGGCGGGCGGCCAGGAGTTCCGCCTGGCGGTCGCGCTGGGCGGAGCCTGCGCTGGTGTAGGGATCGTGTCGACGTGCGATCGAGAGCGCGCTGGCGTCCAGGCCCCCGGCGGCGGCCGAGAGGGCTTCTTCGGTGAAGCCGGCGGCGGTGGCGCCCTGAATCCGTTCGGCCTGGGCGCGCAGCGTATTCGCCTGCGCCAGGGTTCCGCCCAGATAGGCGCCGCCGATCGCCAGTCCCACCAGACCGCCAAAGGCCGCTGCAGCCGTCATGGGCTTGATCTTCGCCACACGATCGGCGCGCGACGCGGCGCGCGTCTGAGAGGAATGCGACAACGAGTTAGTCCTGTTCAGCAGGGCGAGAAATGCTGCCCCCGGGTAGTCTCGCCTGCTGGGCGACTCTGACGGTCGCGTTCCAACTGCGTTCAACGCTCGGCTCACTGTGCCCGACGTCGAGGACGGGCCTATATAGCGAAGTTTGTGACCTGAATGTGGCTGATTCGCAAGCCTGCGGTTAAGGCGTCGAAACGATTAGGTATTTTCACTGTATCACACAGAGGGAATGACAATCCGGGCTGGAATGTGACAGTCATGATATCGAATACTGTATTGCATTGCAGTAGGTCTTCGTTCGCAAATGTGACAGTCGGCGATGTCAGCTAAAACGCCTGTGGGGTTCTGTTCATTTTACGATCAGGGATCGTATTCGCGACTTGGTTCTGGTTCGGGAACCTGTGCGTTGCGGTCGCGTTGAAGCGTCACCTTTGGAGAGAAGCCTCATGTCGAAACCCCTAGTGATGGCGGCCGTCGCCGCCGCAACCCTGGCCCTGGCCGCCTGCGGAACCACGATCGAACAGAAGGCGGCGAGCGGCGCAGTGGCCGGCGCCGTCGTCGGCGGACCGGTCGGCGCGGCTGTCGGCGGGGCCGCCGGAGCGGCCGTCGGTCAGGCCCAGAAACCGAACTAGAGTGGACCGCGCCCTTGTTTCGGCAGGGGCGCGACCTATCTGCATCACTGGACGGGCGATGCGCGACATATGCGCGTCAAATCGTGCGTCCGTCCGATTTCGCTGCGGTGAACCTTGCTTTTGGCGCGCGTATCGGCTTTGTGCGGCCCGCTTCTGGCCGTGCGTTTTTTCGTCGCCGCCCGATCCCCGATAGCCGCCCCTGGCTGTTCACAAGGAACCCTGACGCTTTCGCATGAAAGATCTGAAGACCGGATTTTCCGACCGCATTACCGCCCAGCAGGAGGCCAAAAAGGCCCTGCTCGCCAAATTCAAGCCGAAGGCCGCCGCCCCCGACCCTGAATTCGAACGCCTGGCCGAAAAACGCGCCGCCGAGAAGGAAGCCCTGCGCCAGCAGCACGAGCTGGCCAAGGCCGAACAGCGCCGCGAAAAGGCCGAGAAGGACGCGGCCCGCATGGCCGCCGATCTCGAAGCCCAGGAAGCGGTCGAGGCCGAGAAGCGCGCCGACCGCAAGGCGCGCAAGCAACTGACCAAGGAAGAGCAGAAGGCCAAGCGCGACGCCCGCTATGCCGCCCGCAAGGCGCGTCGCTAAGTCTCTGAAGGCTCTGCTCTGAAGATCGACGCGTCGCGGGTTTCTGCGGCGCGTTTTTCTTTGCCCGGCGGCCGGGCCTATTCGGCGGGAAGGGCGGCGCGGCCGTCGATGATGCTGCGCAACTGGTCCGTCGAATAGGGTTTGCGCAGGAAGGGCCAGGGGGTGTCGGCCAGAACCTGATCCACGTCGTCGCCGACATAGCCCGAGGTCAGGGCGATGCGCATGTCCGGCCAGTCTCGCGCCGCCTGCCGGGCCAGGTCGACGCCGCTCATGCCGCCCGGCATGACGATGTCGGTCAGCATGATGTCGAAGCGCGCCGCCTGTAAGGCCTTCAGGGCGTCGGGTCCGTTTTCAGCCAGCACGACCTCAAGGCCGAAACTCTCCAGGAGATCCAGAGCGACGGCCGCCACGCTGGCGTCGTCCTCGACCAGAAGCATGCGGCGGCCCGTGGCGAACGGGTCTTCCGCAGCGGCGGGCGCAGCGGCGGGCGTGGCGGTTTCCTGAGCGACCAGGGGCGGCAGGTAGAGGCGGATCTCGGATCCACGCCCGACCGTCGAGGCGATATGGACCCCGCCGCCCGACTGGCGTGCGAAGCCATAGACCTGGCTGAGGCCCAGTCCCGTACCCTTGCCGACGGGCTTGGTCGTGAAGAAGGGTTCGAAGACGCGGTCGATGACCTCGGCCGACATGCCGGATCCGTTGTCCGAGACCGACACGCAGACATAGTCGCCGGGGGCCAGTTCCGCGACCTGACCGGGTTCGACCGCACAGGCCATGGTCTGGACGGTGATCCTCGCCCCCTCGCGGACCTGCGCGTCCGAGGCTGAATCCCTTGAGCCGCCGTCGCGTAGCGGACCGCCGGTGACGTCGCCCAGGGCGTCGCGGGCGTTGACGATCAGATTCAGCAGGGCGGCCTCGAACTGGGCCGGATCCACATTCACGCGGACGCCCCCGCGCTTCAGCTTGACCTTGAAATCGACCGCCTCGCCGACGGCGCGACGCAGCAGGGGCTCGCCCTCGCGGATCAATCCGTTCAGATCGATGGCTTCAGGGCGCAGCGCCTGGCGACGCGAGAAGGCCAGCAACTGATGGGTCAGGCTCTCGCCCCGCCGAGCGGCGGCCAGGGCGGCCTCGCCCAGCTTCTTCTTCTTGGCCGGATCGTCCGAGCGCAGGATGATGTCCAGGGCGCCGATGACGACGGTCAGCAGATTGTTGAAGTCGTGGGCCACGCCCCCGGTCAGGCGGCCCACGGCCTCCATCCGCTGGGCATGCATCAGGTGGGCTTCGGCGGCGGCCTTTTCCGTCAAGGCTTCGGCCACCCGGTCCTCGAGCAGTTCGTTGATGCGTTTCAGGTCGTCCTCGGCCCGTTTGGCGTCGGTGACGTCCAGGCTGGCGCCGACATAGCCCTGGAACACGCCCGAGGCGTCGAAGCGCGGCACGCCCTCGGTGCGGATCCACCGCAGGCCCAGGGTGGGATGATTGACCCGGCTCAGCGCCTCGAACCGGTCACGGGCCTGGAAGGCGCGGGCGAAGGCGGCGTCGAACACGGTCTCGTCGTCGGGGTGGATCAGCCGGCGCCAGGCGTCGGCCAACTGCCGGCTGGAGCGGATGCCGCAGAAGATGCGATAGCGTTTGTTGCCGAAGACGATCAACGGCGTGGCGTCCGTCATCCAGATCAGGGCCGGGGCGCTGTCGGCGACGGTGCGGAAGCGGACTTCCGATTCGGTCAGCCGCGCCTGGGCCTCGCGCATGTCGGTGACGTCGAAGGCGACGCCGACGAAACCGACCACCCCTGGTCCCGTCAGGCGGGGGCGCGAAAAGGACTTGAGCCAGCGCCATTCGCCGTCATGGCGGCGATAGCGGGCCTCCATGGAAAAGGGCTGGCCGGTCGCCTCGCCGTCGGCCGATTCCTGGACAATGCGGGCGACGTCATCGGGATGAAGCGCCGAGCGCCAGTCGGCGGCCCGCGCCGATTCATAGTCGGCGCCGAAGAAGTCGACATAGGCCTGGTTGACGAAGGAGCGCTGGCGATCCTGATCCGTGACCCAGATCAGCACCGGCGCCGTATCGGCGATGGCCCGGAACCTCTGCTCGCTCTCGCGGGTCTGGATCTCGGCGCGGGCGCGCTCGATTTCGGTCCAGGTACGGGCGGCGACCTCTTCCAGAAGGCGCGCCTCGGCCTCGGTCCACCGACGGGGACCAGAGGCGTGGGCGAACAGGAAGGCGCGCAGACGACCCGCGCGGATCAGGGGCGCACGGATCAGGGCGCGAGTCCCGATGGCGTCGAAGGCGTCCGCGGCCTCGGCGGTGCGCGGATCCTCGTAGACGTCGTCGATTTTGACAGTGCGGCCTTGGGCGAGGTCGGCGATCAGGCCTTCGCCAAAGGCCCCGAGGCTCATTTTTTTCCAGACGTCCACGTCTTCGGCGGTCCACTGGCCGGTCACGGAAACAAGGCCGGAATCCGGATCGATCTCGCCATAACCGACACGGTCGGCCGTGATCAGAGCCCTGACCGACGCCTCGACCTCGTTCATGATGAGACAGGGGTCGGACAGGTCGCGCAGCCGGTCGCTGAGGGCCAGAAGGAAAGCCTGCTGCCGTTCTGCGCGGGCGGCGGTTTCCAGCGCCTCACGGTTCTCGGTGGTGTCGAAGGAGATGCCGGCGTAGCCAAGAAAGACGCCGGTCTTGTCGAAGCGCGGCTCCACGGCGACGCGCATCCAGCGCCATTCCCCGTCGTGACGCCGGAACCGAGCCTCGAATCCATAGGGGCGAAGATCAGGCCGGGCGGCGGCCTGGGCGGCCTCGACCTGCGGCTGATCGTCGGGATGGATAGTCTGTTTCCAGCCCTGGCCGCTCAAGGGAGCGGCCGTGCCGCCATAGAAGTCGGTCAGGGCGATATTGGCGAATTCGACCGCCCCTTCGACATCCGTCAGCCAGATGGGCGAGGGGGCCGTGTCCGCCAGAAGACGGAAGCGGATTTCGCTGTCGCGCAGGGCGGCTTCGGCTGCGCGGGCTTCGGTGACGTCGATGTTGACGCCGATCATGCCCATGAAGCGGCCGTCGGCGTTCAGACGAGGCCTGGCCTCGCTGCGCAGGACGCGCCATTCGCCGTCGTGGCGACGATGCCGCCCCTCGACGACATAGGCGACATGGTCGTGATTGGCCTGATCGCAGACGGTCAGCACATGGTCCCGGTCGTCGGGGTGAAGGAAGGCGTCGGCGTCGAAATCACCGAGATCGTCCAGCCCGCCCCAGAACAGTCGCTGGTCGTTGTTCAGATGGATGACATGGCCAGTCTCGTCGGTCATCCAGAGCATGACGGGGGCCAGTTCGCTGACGATCTGCAACCGCCCTTCGGTCTCGTCGATGCGGGCGTTGGACAGGGACAGCGCAGAGACGGTTGCATCCAGCCGCGCCAGAGTCGCCCGCAAAGAGGCGCCCAGCCAGGCGCAGAAAAGGCCGACGACGATGAAGTTGAAGGTGGCCACGGCGCTGAGGCCGGGGGGCATGCGCTGTTCAGAACCGGTGCTGACGATCACCACGGCCCAGCCCCCGATCAGGCCTGCCGCCAGGGCCGTGGCGCCCGAAAGCCGGCCCCCTGCCAGGGCCGCCAGGATGACGCCCGGCAGAAGGATCATGAAGCCGGTGATTTCACCGTAGAAGGCGGCCCCGGCCGCGCGCAGCAACAGGGCGGCGCCGGCCCCGATCACGCCGATGATAATACGGCTCCAGATCGAACCTGGCTTGAGCCGAGCGAGCGCCAGCAGACCGCCGTCGGCGTCCCGAAGTCGCCTGAAGACCGAGCCTGGGTCCATGCTTCGCCCGCTCCCGACGCGTCGTTCTAAAGTGACGCTTGTTCATGCAACGCTCGCTCGCGCTTCGCGTTCCTGACAGCCATATTCGACCGGACCTACTCCGGCGTAAAGTTAATCCACCCATGGAGCGCAACATGACTGACACGATCGACACCGGCCTGTCCCAGACCGAACGGGGCGACGTCGCCGAACAGCTGACGCGCGTCCTGGCGGACGCCTACGCCGTCTATCTGAAGACCCACGGCTATCACTGGAACGTGCGGGGGCCGGAATTCTTCGCCCTGCACAATCTGTTGGAGCAACAGTATCGCGATCAGTGGGAGGCGCTGGACGACATCGCCGAACGTATTCGGGCCTTGGGCGAGTTCGCGCCCCAGGGCTATGGCACCTTCGCCAACCTGACCAGCATCCGTGACGGGGATCCCCAGAAGGACGCGCCCGAAATGTTGCGCGAACTGATGCGCGACCACGAGACCCTGATCGCCACCATGCGGGCGGCCCTGGACGTGGCTGACGGCGACGGGGACGACGTGACCGTCGATCTGCTGACCCAGCGCCTGGGCTCGCACGAGAAGTTCGCCTGGATGTTGCGCTCCACGCTCGGCGGCCGATAACATCGGTCTGCGGGCGCCCGAAAACCGCCCCGAAGTCCGCGCATAGGGCTGATGACGACGACGCTCCGGCTCACGGAGCGTCGTCTCGTTTCTGGATTTGAATGACACTGGTCCACTGGAAGACGATCTGGACGGCGCTGAGGCGCTCGGCGGCGGCTCTGCCCGCGGCCGGCGCCGTGCTGGGCGTCGCCATGGCGGCCGGGTCCAGCGTGCGTCCCGACGCCGACCGCACGGCAGAGGCCGTGGCCCGGATCACCGGCGGCGATATGAGCGCTCAGGGGCTGGACGCCGTGAAAGGGCGTCTGACGCCGTCGCAGCTGGCCGTGGCCCAGCGTCATGATCCCAGTCTTCTGCAGCCGGCGGCCTATTCCACAGACGGGGCGATCCTGGCGACCGCCGCCCTGCGTCCCGCCCAGTCCTTTGTCTTCAAGGGCAGCGCCGAAGATCGGCGTCGCGCCCTGCGGTGCCTGACCCAGGCCGTCTATTTCGAAGCGGCGCTGGAGCCGGACGCCGGTCAGGCCGGCGTGGCTCAGGTGGTGTTGAACCGGGTGCGCGATCCCAACTACGCCAACACCGTATGCGGCGTGGTGTTCGAAGGCGCCGAGCGGACCACGGGTTGCCAGTTCAGTTTCACCTGCGACGGCTCCCTGTCCCAGACGCCGGTCGCCTGGGCCTGGGAGCGGGCGCGCAAGGTGGCGGAGAGGGCGCTGAACGGCGCGGTCGCCCAGCAGGTCGGGACGGCCACCCATTATCATGCCGACTATGTGAACCCCTGGTGGGCGCCGTCGGTGGCCCGGGTCAACAAGATCGGCCTGCACGTCTTCTATCGCTGGAAGGGTCTCTACGGCGAAACCGCCGCCTTCCGCACCGTCTACAAGGGTCATGAGCCGTTGATCGACGAGGCGCGGTTCTCGCGGCCGCGGCCGGGCGTTCAGCCCGGTCAGGCGACCGGCGGCGCCGATCCCGACAGTGTGGCTGGGCCCGACGGGGAGGCGCCGATCAAGACGGTCGAAATCGACGGCCAGCAGCGTGTCGTCGGCGTCGTCAGCCTGGGCGGCCGTCGTCTGCCGACCCAGGAGGAAGTCGTCGCCATAAACGCCCGGCTGCGCGCGCTGGAACAGCCGGCTGCGGTCGTTACGGTCGCGCCGGAAGGCGTTGCGGACATGCCTGTCGAAGAAGTCGGCCGACCGGCATCCTGAAATTAGCCGACCTGCGCATTGCAACGCTTCGCGGGATTAGGGCGTTGATATATTGACCGGAACACCCGGCCCAGCGAGGACGCCTGCTTGACCCACGCCGATAAAGACAGTCCGCGGTGGGACGAGTCCAAGCGTCTGGCGACCCTTAGAGACTACGGGGTTCTGGATACCGACCGAGAGGCCGCCTTCGACGACATCGTCGCTCTGATCGCGCGCATCTGCGAGGCGCCCATCGCCGTGGTCAATCTGATCGACGCCGACCGCCAGTGGTTCAAGGCCGAGACGGGGCTGGGCGTGCGCGAGACGCCCCTGGCCACCTCCTTCTGCGCCCATGCGCTGTTGCAGGCGGATGGGATGGTGGTGTGCGACGCGTCCCTGGATCCGCGCTTCGCCGCCAATCCCCTGGTGACGGGCGAACCCCATTTGCGCTTCTACGCCGGGCGACTGCTGAAGACGCAGGACGGCCTGCCGCTGGGCACCCTGTGCGTGCTCGACACCAAGGCCCGTCCCCAGGGGTTGACCGATCTGCAGGAGATGGCGCTGCAGACCCTGGCCGACCAAGTCATGTCCCAGCTGGAGCTCCGCCGCGTCCTGCGCCAGCGCGAGGAAAGCGAGGACACCACCCGTCGGGCGTTGCAGGCGTCGAACTATGTCGGCGCATGGGATTGGGACATCGTGGCGGACCGGGTGGTCGCCGACGAACGGTTTGCGGCCATGTACGGCGTCGATCCCGCCGTGGCCCGCACGGGCGCGCCGATCGCCGACTTCACTCGATCCGTGGATCCCCAGGACGAGGCGCGGGTCCACGCCGAGATTCAGGCCGCCATGTCCGGGGAGGGCCGTTTCCACAGCGAGTACCGGGTCCGTAACGCCCAGGACCAGGTGCGCTGGATCGTGGCCCGCGGCCAGGTCTATTTCGATCAGGACGGCGCGCCCATGCGTTTTCCGGGCGTCGTCGTCGACATCACCGACCGGAAACAGGCGGACGCCGAGCTGGAAGCCGTCGCCGCTCGGCTCAGCGCCAGCGAGGCCCAGTTTCGGGTTTTGGCCGACGCCATGCCCCAGATGGTGTGGTCGACCCGGCCGGACGGTTTCCACGACTATTACAATGCGCGCTGGTACGAGTTCACCGGCGTGCCCGCCGGATCGACCGACGGCGAGGGCTGGAACGACATGTTCCACCCCGAGGACCAGCCGAAAGCCATGGACCGCTGGCGGCGTTGCCTGGCGTCCGGCGAGCCTTATGAGATCGAATACCGACTGAAACACCATTCCGGCGTCTATCGCTGGACCCTGGGACGGGCGGTGGCTGTGCGGAACCCGGACGGCGAGATCACCCGCTGGTTCGGCACCTGCACCGACATCGATGAACTGAAGCGGTTGGAGCAGGGCCGCGAACTGATCAGCCAGGAGCTGAGCCACCGGATCAAGAACATCTTCGCCGTCATCACGGCCCTGGTGGCCCTGTCGGCGCGGCAGTATCCGGAGGCGCGGGCGTTCGCCGCGTCCTTGCGGACGCGGATCGCGGCCTTGGCGCGCGCCCACGAGTTCGTGCGGCCGCACACCGAGACGTCGCAGCCGACAGTCGGCGCCAATACGCTGCACGCCTTCCTCTCGGACCTGTTCCAGGCCTATGCCGATGACGCGGGCGTGGCCCGGGTCAATATCGCCGGCGAGGACGCGGTCTTCGACGATCAGGCGGCGACCTCGGTGGCCCTGCTGTTTCATGAGCTGGCGACCAACGCCGCCAAATACGGAGGCCTGTCCCGGGTCGGCGGACGGGTCGATCTGGCGACGCGGCGGGAAGAGGACCGGTTCATCCTGACCTGGACCGAGACCGGCGGCCCTCCGGTGACCGAGCCGCCGACGAGAACGGGCTTCGGATCGTCTCTGGCCGCCCTGTCCGTCGAAGGTCAGCTGGGCGGGCGGCTGGTTCGGGAATGGCGTCCCGAAGGCCTTCGAATTGTGGTGGATTTGCCATCCACGGCGCTTTCCCGTCGCCGGGCGGCCGAAAAGGCGCATTAGATCGCTTCGACCTGAAACCGATCCCTTCGGTCTGCGTTCTGTCCGTTCCCGCACACAAGTTCAGTACCCATGACCGCGCGTATCCTCATCATCGAAGACGAAGCCCTGGTCGCGATGGAACTGCGCTTCGTCCTGGAGGATCTGGGTCATGAGGTCGTCGGGGTGGCCGCGACGGCGAAGGTCGCGCGCGACATGGCGCGAGAGATCGATGTGGATCTGGCCCTGGTCGATATTCACCTGTCCGACGGCCCTACCGGCATCGGCCTGGGGCGAGAACTGGGTCAGGACATGGGGGTGACCGTCCTGTTCATGACGGCCAATCCTGGCATGGTGCGCGGCGGCGTGGCCGGCGCCATCGGAGTCCTGTCCAAGCCGACCGACGAGCGATGCGTGCAGACGGCGGTCGATTACGCCCTTCGCTGCAGACACGGCGAGCCGGTGCAATATGCGCCGCCCGGCCTGCAACTGTTCGCCTGACGTCTTTCCGGCCCTGAGCTTCAGACGGCCGGGCGTAAGACCTTCACCAGACCCCGATCTTTTCCGCTTCCTTGTGGCTGATCGGGTTGTGGGCCTTGGCGTGGTCCTCTTCGGCCAGGAAGCGGCTGACCTCCAGCGCGGCCATACAGCCCATGCCCGCAGCGGTGACGGCCTGGCGATAGACGTCATCGGTGACGTCGCCCGCGGCCCAGACGCCTTCGATGGCGGTGGCGGCCGTGCCCGGCTTGACCCGCAGATAGCCGCCCGAGTTGGTCTCCAGCTGGCCCTTGAACAGTTCCGACGACGGGGCGTGGCCGATGGCGATGAAGACGCCGTCCGCCGGGATCTCCTGAGTCGATCCGTCCTGGACGTTCTTGAGCCGGACGCCGGTGACGTTCTTGGCCATGCCGTCGACGACGCCGACGATTTCCTCGATCGCCGAGTTCCAGATCACCTCGACCTTGGGATGGGCGAACAGGCGGTCCTGCAGGATCTTCTCGGCGCGGAACTCGTCGCGGCGGTGGACGACCGTGACCTTGGCGGCGAAATTGGTCAGGAACAGCGCCTCTTCCACGGCGGTGTTGCCGCCGCCGACGACCACGACAGTCTTGCCGCGATAGAAGAAGCCATCGCAGGTGGCGCAGGCGGAGACGCCGAAGCCCTGATAGGCGGCCTCCGACTCCAGGCCCAGCCATTTGGCCTGGGCGCCGGTGGAGATGATGATGGTCTCGGCCAGGATTTCGTCGCCGCCGTCCAGCTTCAGCCGGAACGGGCGCTGCGACAGGTCGGCGGAGACGACGATGTCGTGAATGACCTCGGTTCCCACGTGCAGGGCCTGGGCCTGCATCTGTTCCATCAGCCAGGGCCCCTGGATGGTGTCGGCGAAGCCGGGATAGTTCTCGACATCGGTGGTGATGGTCAGCTGACCGCCGGGCTGGATGCCGGCGATGACGACGGGGTTCAGCGAGGCGCGGGCGGCGTAGATGGCGGCGGTCCAGCCGGCGGGGCCGGAACCGATGATGGCGACGCGGACGGTACGAGCTTGGGTCATGGCCACTATTTAGGGGCTGATTCCCGTTTGCGCGATGTTAGTCTCGCCTGACGAGAAGGGGAGATGGGGATGAGCGACAATAAGGCGGCCAATTTGTCGATCGGCATAGGCGTGGGGATAGCGATCGGGGTGGCTTTGGGCGTGGCCATGGACAATCTGGCCCTCGGCATCGCTCTGGGTGTCGCCATCGGCGCTGGACTGGGCGCTGCCTCCAGCGCGAAAGCCAAACCCAAGAAGGGCGACGGTTCGGACGGCGGCGGGGCGGTGATCCCAGCAGGAGATACGCATCGTCACGACCCTGACGGGGGTTCCGACGGAGGCGGGGATGGCGGTGGAGACGGCGGAGGCGGGGGCGGGGGCGGCGACTGACGAGCCCTGTTCCGCTCATCCCGGCGAAAGCCGGGACCCAGTTCTTTCGCTCGGCAGTGCGCTGGAACAACAGCGGCGGGCCCTCGCTATATCTAAACGCCCAAAGCCCTGGGTCCCGGCTTTCGCCGGGATGAGCGGAGTGTAGAGACGTTATCGCGTCCGCATCGCCTCAAGCACCGCTCGCGCCGCGCGCTCGGTTTCGGCCAGGGGTTCGTAGGTCCAGCCGTCCAGGGCGCCGTTGAAGGGGCGGGTGGCGCCGCTTTCGGCCAGATCGTCATGCAGCCGGGCGAACTTGTCGCCGGACTTCAGCGCGATCATGGGCAGGATATGGACGGGACGGCCGGTCGAGGCGGCCTCGGCGGCCATGTTGGCGCTGTCCTCGGTGACCAGGATGTGGTCGGCGAAATGCAGGAAGCCGAACATCGGGTTTTCGCCAGCGCCATCCCAGATCCAGCCGGGCAGGTCCGACAGCCGCGCCGTCATCACGGCCTTGGCGGCCTCTGGCGTGCGGCGTGAGAAGGTCAGCATCAGCGATCCCCCGGACGCGCGGACGGCGTCCGCGATCTGGTCGGCCAGGTCCGCCGCATGGGCTTCGGTCAGGTCGAAGGCCTTGGACTTGCCGCCGATCAGCACGGCGACCCGGGGGTGGGGCAGGGGGGCGATCCGGTCGGCGAAGGCCGGGGCGGCCTGGGCGATCCGGTCGGGCGTGATGCGGTGGGGCGAGCCGGTGATCTCGAAGACATTGTCGCCCGACAGGCCGTCGTGGGCGGGGGCGACGACCATGTCGTAACGTTCCGTCGCCCAGCGCGGGTCCTGGGTCTGGACCACGAAGGTGCGGTTCTGGCTCCAGGCCTTGACGCGGGTCGAGAGCGGCAGGGTGGCGCGGCCGGTGGCGATCCACAGATCGGGCCAGGGCGCGGTCAGCGGGTCGGACGTCGGCGCCAGCATGGCCGGGGTCTTGAAGGCCGATGGCAGGCGGTCGAACAGGGGACGCCAGCGGATGTGTTTGACGGCAATCTCGGCCGGGGTCAGGCGTTCAACCGCCTCGGCCAGGCCCAGGGCCTGGTTCTCGATGCCTGCGCGGCCGTCCGAGACGACCCAGATGGTCAGGACGTGGGAAGACGAGGGGGCGGTCACGCGTCGATCGACGCCGGCCTGACCCATGTCATGGCCTCGAGCTTGTTTCCGTCAGGGTCGCGCAGGAAGGCGGCATAGTAGCCTGGCGCATAGTCGGGCCGGAAGCCGGGGGCGCCGTCATCGCGGCCGCCCGCCGCCAGACCCTGGGCGTGGAAACGATCAACGGCGCCCCGATCGGATGCGGCGAAACAGACATGCACGCCATTGCCGGCCGAGCATGGCTGGCGATCATGGGGGATGGAGGCCCAGAACTCGGGAAAAGCGCGGCCATAGGCCACGCCCATGACATGCTCCATGACCCTGCTGATCCCCAGTGCGCCGAGCGCGGCGTCATAGAAGGCGCCCGCCTTCTCAAGGTCGGAGACGCCCACAGAAACATGCGACACCAGAGGCGGGCGTGTTTCTGCGGCGTCGGTCACGATCTTACTTCCACTCGACCTTGAGGATCTCGTAGGCCTTGACGCCGCCGGGGGTGTTGACCTCGACCACGTCGCCGACTTCCTTGGAAATCATGGCGCGGGCGATGGGCGAGGCGATCGAGACCTTGCCCTTCTTCACGTCGGCTTCGTGTTCGCCGACGATCTGATAACGGGCCTCATCCTCGGTGTCCTCGTCGACCACGGTGACCGTGGCGCCGAACTTGACCTGGCTGCCCGACAGTTTCGACACGTCGATGACCTGGGCGCGGCTGATCTTGTCCTCGATCTCGGCGATCTGGCCTTCGATCCAACCCTGACGCTCCTTAGCGGCATGGTATTCAGCGTTTTCGGACAGGTCGCCATGCTCGCGGGCCTCAGAGATGGCCGCAATGACGCTCGGCCTTTCGACCGATTTCAATTGCTTCAGTTGATCGTCGAGGGCGCGATAGCCCTCGGCCGTCATCGGCACTTTTTCCATTGGTGTCGTGATTTTTCTGGTTCGCCCGGAGACTGGAAAGACGCGGAGTAGGCACACAAAAGGCCGCGGGGCGGGCGCGGCCGGGCATCAATATTAGGGTTTCTCGTTCAGGAATTCAAGAGCGAGCCCCGTTATCGATGGAGGCGTCAGGCGCGGGCGGGCGGTTCGGACTTGTTGTCGCGGCGCAGGACGCCCTTGATCAGGCTGTAGGCCAGCCAGGCGACGGCGGCGAGACCGGCCAGCATGAAGAGGCCGGACACAAGGGCGGCGCCGGCGGCCATGAAGGCCAGGACGAAGGCTACCGCCGCCGTCAGGCCCGCTACGATCTGGATGGTTCGAAACTGCATGAACCCTTAACGTCCGGGACGGCGTGAGGTTGCGTCCGACGCCCCTGTTCGCCTCAGGCGTAGCTGTAGGCCCCGCCCCGTTCCAGCGCGCGGCGGTAGGCCGGACGGGCGTGGATCTTGTCGAGGAAGGCCTTCAGCCGGGGCTTGGTCGCGGCGTCGAAGGCCCGGTCGGCGCCGGCCTCGACGGGGAAACTCATCATGATGTCGGCGGCGGTGAACTGGTCGCCGGCGAACCATTCGGACCGACCCAGTTCGTCCTCCCAGAAGCCCACATGGGTGCGAAGCTGGGGATCGACGAAACTGGTCAGGGCCTTGGTCGCGATGCTGTTGACCAGAGGCTTCAGCAGAGCGGGCGCCCGACGGGGCAACATGCCGAAGACCAGTTTCAGCAGCAGGGGCGGCATGGCCGACCCCTCGGCGTAATGGAGCCAATAGGTGAAACGTCGGCCGTCCTCGGTCCCGGCGGCCGGGCGCAGACGGCCCGCGCCATAGGTCTCCAGCAGATATTCGACCACGGCGCCGGTTTCGGCGACCTTGACCCCGCCGTCCTCGATCACGGGGGACTTGCCCAGCGGGTGAATGGCCAGCAATTCGGGCGGCGCCAGGCGGCTGGACGCGTCGCGTTCGTAACGGATCACCTCATAGTCCAGCCCCAGTTCTTCCAGCAGCCACAGCACGCGCTGAGAGCGGCTGTCGTTCAGGTGGTGGACTTTGATCATGGGGGAACTCCGTTCGAACGGCGACGACTATTCCCCGCCGCCGTCGGGGAAGTCCAGACCTATCGCGGGGTGCGGCCGCTCCAGCGGGTGCGGGGTTGCGGGCGCGCCTTGGGGGCTGCGCCTTCGCGGCGATTTCGCCAGACCTCATAGGCCAGGGTGGCGAGGGCCAGCTTGCCGGCGTGCCGGCCGGCGACGCGGCGGCCGCCCCTGGACAGCAGCAGGCCGCCGAGCAGTGGGACGAGTTTGTGCAGACGGGACATGGGTCTGTCCTTCGTCGGCTCAACGCGTCGGCGGGCGGTGCGTTTCGACCTGCGACGACATGAACTGAAGGCCGGTCACAGAAGGTTTGGCGCGCGCGACGACGAAAGCGATGCTAGCCGTGCGTCATGAACAGATCTCGCGTCGCCGCCTTCTTCACCTCCCTGAGCTTTTTCGTCATTGCGGCCCTGGTCGCCGGCGTCGTGGTCGGCGCCCTGGCCCAGGAGACCGACGCCCCCTGGCTGACCGGAACATTGGGCGTGGTCGAGAGCCTGGGCCAGGTGTGGCTGAACGCCCTGCGGATGACGGTCATTCCCCTGGTGTTCAGCCTGCTGGTGACGGGCATCGTCTCCATCGCCGACGCCGCCTCCACAGGGCGGATCGCCGTGCGGGCGTTGATGGTGTTCGGCGTGCTGCTGGTCGGGGCGACGGTCTATGCGATCCTGGCGGGTCTGGGGCTGCTGGCCCTGTGGCCGATCGATCCGGAGGCGGGGCGGGCCCTGCTGGCCGGGGTTCCGGCGGACTCGCTGGCGACCGTGGGCGAGGCGGCGCGGACCGACGGGCTGCGGGCCTTCCTGGCCAGTCTGGCGCCGGCCAATCTGATCAAGGCGGCGGCCGACGACGGGGTGCTGGCCGTGGTGGTCTTCGCCCTGGCCTTCGGCTTCGCCGCGACCCGGATCAAGGCTGAGCTGCGCCGGCCCCTAGCCGGCTTCTTCGAGGCGGTGGCCGAGACCCTGGTGGTGATCGTCCACTGGGTGCTGCTGGCCGCGCCGTTCGGGGTCTTCGCCCTGGCGCTGGGCGTGGGGCTGCGGGCCGGTCTGGGGGTGGCGGGCACCCTGGCCCATTATGTCGCCATCGTCTGTCTGAGCCAGATCGGCCTGATCCTGATCATCTATCTAGTGGCTGTGGTCTGGGGGCGGATCTCGCTGGGGCGGTTCGCGCGCGCCGTGGCCCCGGCCCAGGTGGTGGCGGTCTCGACCCAGTCGTCGCTGGCCAGCCTGCCGGTGATGATCGAGCGGGCGCGCGACTGGCTGGGCGTGCCCCAGACCACGGCGGGTCTGGTCCTGCCGCTGGCGGTGGCGGTGTTCCGGATCACCAGCCCGGTCGCCAATCTGGCGGTCTGTCTGTATGTCGCCCAGCTGAACGGGGTGGAGCTGAGCCTGGCCGCCCTGATCGCGGGCGGACTGACGGCCATCGCCGTGTCCATCGCCTCGGTCGGCCTGCCG
Source organism: Brevundimonas sp. (assembly GCF_030656255.1). Taxonomy (GTDB): domain Bacteria; phylum Pseudomonadota; class Alphaproteobacteria; order Caulobacterales; family Caulobacteraceae; genus Brevundimonas. The sequence continues at coordinate 64,552 of NZ_JAUSOE010000104.1, forward strand.
GGCCAGGTCAGCTTCTTCGCCGCCGTCGGCCCCATCTGTCTGGCCATGGGCCTGCCGCTGGGGGTCCTGCCCCTGCTGCTGGCGGTCGAGGTCATCCCCGACATCTTCCGCACCGTCGGCAATGTGACCGGCGATCTGGCGGCGACGCGGATCGTGGCGGGCGAGGACGGAGAAGAAGAGGCGGCCGAGGCCGCCTAGTTCGCCTCTAGTTCGTGCGGGGCATCAGGCCTTCCGCCGCCGCGACCGAGGCCTCGACGCCCAGGGTCACAGCCGGTTCGGGGGTGATCTTGAACAGGGGTGAATGGTGGCCGGCGGCGTTCTCAAGCTCGGCTTCCGGCGTGCCGCCGACGCTGAAATAGACGCCCTTCACCCCGGTCTCGGGCTGGACGAAATAGGCGAAGTCCTCGGCCCCCATGCCGCCGCGCGGCGTGTCGCGCAGCACGTCGGGTCCGAAGGTCGCTGCGAAGATGTCGCGCACCCGCTGGGCGGTCTCGCGATCATTGATGGTCGCCGGCGTGGTCTCGGTCGCCGAACGGGTGACGACGGGCAGCCGGTCCTCGGGCACGTTCAGGGTCAGGGCCGTGTTGCGGGCCACCCGGTCGATCCCGTCCAGCAGGGTCGTGCGAACCTCGGGGCTGTCGGCGCGGACGGTCAGTTGCAGATCGACCTGTTCAGGAATGATGTTGTGCTTGATGCCGCCGTGGATCGAACCGACGGTGACCACCGCCCCCTCCAGCGGATTGACCTCGCGGCTACGCAGGGTCTGGAGCGAGACCACGATCTGGGACGCGACCAGCACCGGATCGACCCCCATGTGCGGATAGGCGCCGTGTGTGCCCACGCCGCGCACCGCGATGTCGACGCTGTCCGAACTGGACGAGGTGATGTCGAGCGGGGCCTCGATCTTGCCGGTCGGGGTGTCGGCCGAAACATGGAAGGCCAGGGCGTAGTCCGGCTTGGGGAAGCGGGAATAGAGGCCATCCTGCATCATGGCGCGGGCGCCGAAGATCCGCTCCTCCGCCGGTTGGCCGATCAGGACCAGGGTCCCGGACCAGTTGGCCTTGCGCGCCGCCATCTGGCGGGCTGTGCCGACCAGGGCGGTGATGTGCACGTCATGGCCGCAGGCGTGCATGACCGGCTTTTCGACCCCGTCGGCGTCCAGCTGGCGCGCCGTCGAGGCGTTGGCCAGGCCCGAGCGTTCCTGCAACGGCAGGCCGTCCATGTCGGCGCGGATCATGACGGTGGGGCCGGCGCCGTTCTTCAACACGGCGACCACGCCCGTGCCGCCGACGCCGGTCGTGACCTGATAGCCGAGCGCCGTCAGCTCGCGCGCCAGCCGGGCCGAGGTCTGGACCTCTTGCCCCGACAGTTCGGGATTGCGGTGGAACCAGTCGAACAGGGTCGCGAGATTGGCGTCATAATCCGCCTTCACCGCCGCCTTCAGACCGACGTCCTGCGCCAGGGCGGGCGTCCCGGCTGCCAGAGCCAAGACCATCGCCGCCGTCGTCAGCATCGCGCGTTTCATGTGTCGATCCCCTGTTCCCTGGGGCGACCTTAGCGGTTGGGGGGCGGCGATGTCACCGCCGATCTGGCCGCGACGCGGATCGTGCGGAGGGGATGACGAAGTTAGTTGAATAGAGCTTGCGTGACGTCGGTGATGTAGATCGTCGTGGGCATCCATCCAGAAGGTCGGCGATACAGGGTCAGCAGCATGATGACCGGGCCGTTGTTAGTGTCCACCTGGTAGGTCGTCTGGCATAAATTCGGGCTGATGCAATCGGACTTCACCAGGCTCCAGTGCGTTATCGAGCCGTAGGTCTGAAAAATGAAATTGGTCTGGGCGACGAGATTTTGAATCTCCATCGTCTTGGTCGCCATCAGTGTGCCGTCGAACAGGTCGGCGTAGGCCTTGGCGGAGTCGCCCGCCTTCAAGGTTTGGAAAAACCCATCGACCATCGGCCGAGACTCGGCCACCGCCTCGTTGGACATCGGCCGAACATCATCGTTCCAAGCAATGGCGGGCGAGGCCGCCGTCGCCAAGGCCGCCGCCGCTAAAATCGCTTTCAACATGGTTCAATCCCCCTCGCTAGAATTCAGCCGTAATCCTGGATCGGTCGGACATCCAGGTCGCCGGCCTTGATGGCGCCGATGGCCTGGGCGGCGGCCAGGGCGCCGGCGGTGGTGGTGTAGTAGGGGATCTTCATCATCAGGGCGGTGCGACGCAGGCTGAAGCTGTCCTGCAGCGACTGCTTGCCCGAGGTGGTGTTGAAGACCAGGTGGACCTCGCCGTTCTTCATGGCGTCCACGATGTGGGGGCGGCCTTCCAGAACCTTCTTGACCAGGCCGACCTCGATGCCCTGGGTCGCCAGATAGTCGCGGGTGCCGCTGGTGGCGATGATGGAGAAGCCTTCGGACAGCAGGGTCTGGACCGCCTCGACGATGAAGGGCTTGTCGTCCTCCTTGACCGAGACGAAGGCGCAGCCCGAGGTCGGCAGGGTGGTGCCGCCGCCGATCTGGGACTTGGCGAAGGCGCGGGCGAAGGCGGGGGCCATGTCGGCCTCGCCCTCACGCTTCCAGTCCAGGCCCATGACCTCGCCGGTCGAGCGCATTTCCGGGCCCAGGATGGTGTCCACCCCGGCGAAGCGGGCGAAGGGGAAGACGGCTTCCTTGACCGCGATATGGTCGTAGGGCTTGTCGGTCAGGCCGAAGGATTTCAGCGGCACCCCGGCCATGACCTTGGCGGCGATGGCGGCGATCGGCTGGCCGATGGTCTTGGCCACGAAGGGCGCCGTGCGGGACGCGCGCGGGTTGACCTCCAGCACGAAGATGCGCGGGTTCTCGCTGTGCGGTTCTTCGATGGCGAACTGCACGTTCATCAGACCGCGCACCTTCAGGGCCTTGGCCATTTCGGTGGTCTGGCGCTTCAGCTCGGCCACCGTCTCGGCCGACAGGGACCAGGGCGGCATGGAGCAGGCGCTGTCGCCCGAGTGGACGCCGGCTTCCTCGATATGCTCCAGCACCCCGGCGACGAAGACCGTCTCGTCGTCGCACAGGGCGTCCACGTCCACCTCGGTGGCGCGGTTCAGATAGTGGTCGATCAGGACGGGGTCGGAGCCCGAGACGCGCATGGCCTCGTGGACGTAGCGGTCCAGCTGCTCGCGGTCGTGGACGATCATCATGCCGCGGCCGCCCAGGACGTAGGAGGGGCGCAGCTCGACGGGATAGCCGACCTCTTCGGCCTTTTGCGCGGCCTCCTCGGCGCTGCGGGCCAGGCCGTTGGGCGGTTGTTTCAGGCCGATGGCCTCCAGCATCTGCTGGAAGCGCTCGCGGTCCTCGGCCAGGTCGATGGAGTAGACGCTGGTGCCCAGGACGGGGATATTGTCCTCTTGCAGGGCGTGGGCCAGCTTCAGCGGGGTCTGGCCGCCGAACTGGACGACGCAGCCGATCAGGTCGCCGTTGGAGCGCTCGACCTCGATCAGCTCCAGCACGTCCTCGGCCGTCAGCGGCTCGAAATACAGGCGGTCGGAGGTGTCGTAGTCGGTCGAGACGGTCTCGGGGTTGCAGTTGACCATGATCGACTCGACGCCGATGTCGTCGAAGGCGAAGGCCGC
>NZ_JAUSOE010000115.1 GCF_030656255.1 Brevundimonas sp.
AGATCGCCGCGCGCCAGGGCCGCCAGGCCGTCGCCCAGGGCCTCGACCACCACGGCGTCCTCTTCGGCCAGACGTTCGCGTTCGGCCTCGCTGGCGACGCGGGTGGCCCGGGCGGTCTCGCGCATCGCCTCGGCCTCGCTCTCGGTCGCCTTCTGGCGCACAGCGGCGTCGCGGAAGGCGATGACGGCGCGCGCGATCTGGCCGATGTCGTCACCGCGCGAGACCCAGGGGGCGTCGAAGTCGGTCCGGCCCTGACGCAGGGCCTCCATCCGCTCGCACAGGGCCTGCAGCGGCGAGAACATGCGGCGCGAGGCGACCAGACAGCCGCCCACCACCAGCAAGGTCACGATCACGCCGCAGACCAGCAGGGCGACCATCATATGGTTCACCGAGGCCATGAAGTCGGCCTTGGGAATGCCGACATACAGGACGCCTATGGTCTGGCCGGCGGCGTTCTTGATCGGGTCGTAGGCGACGAAATAGGGCTTGCCGAGGATGTCGGCCTGACCGCGATAGGTCTGGCCCGACTTCAGCACCGCGTCATAGACGGGGCCGGGCTTGAGCTTGGTGCCGACGGCCCGCGACCCGTCGTCCTTGACCACATTGGTCGTGACCCGCAGGTCGTTCATGAAGACCGTCGCCGTGCCCCCGACCAGGGCCTTGATCCGGTCCACCGGCTCGACGAAGTCGTTCATCGGCGTGGACCCGACATAGAGCTTGCCGTCACGGGCCGAGAAGCCGTCGCCGTAATCGGCCAGCACGTCCCAGGCGACGCGCATATTGGCTTCCTGACGTTCGGCGGCGCTGGCCTCTGCATCGCGGGTCAGAAGCACCACGGCCACCGCCAGCAAGGTCGCGGTCAGGGCGGCCAGGGCGGCGATCACCATGAAGGCGATTTTGGCCGAGAGGGAAAGCGCGCTGGGTTTCATCGCCGTATCCAGTGGAGGCTTGGAGTCTTCAGTCAAGCTTCTGTGACATGAGCAAGGTTAAGAAGTTTCCCCACCGTAAGTATTATCTCTTATTTCAGTGTGAGCATTCCCTTGAGCCTGTAGAGGGCCTCCAGCGCCTCGCGGGGCGTCAGGGCGTCAGGGTCCACGGCCCCAAGCGCCGTCTCGACCGCCGAGGGAGCGAAGACCGGCGCCGGTTCCGCCAAGGCGAACAGAGGCAGGTCGTCCAGACGAGCGGTCGCCGCCTTCTCGCCTTCCAGCCGTTCGAGAACGGATCTTGCGCGGGCGACCACGGCGCCCGGCACGCCCGCCAGTTTGGCCACCTGCACCCCATAGGACCGGTCGGCCGCCCCCGGCGCCGCCTCGTGCAGGAAGACTAGGTCGCCGTTCCACTCCTTGGCCACCATGGACAGGTTGCAGACATGGTCCAGCCGCGTCTCCAGCTGGGCCAGCTCGTGATAATGGGTGGCGAACAGGGTGCGGGCGCGGTTGGTCTCATGCAGGGCCTCGGCCGTGGCCCAGGCGATGGCCAGGCCGTCATAGGTCGCCGTGCCGCGCCCGATCTCGTCCAGCACCACGAAGCTGCGCGGCGTGGCCTGGGTCAGGATGGCGGCCGTCTCGACCATCTCCATCATGAAGGTGGATCGGCCCCGCGCCAGGTCGTCGCCGGCGCCGACCCGGCTGAACAGCCGGTCGACCACGCCCAGACGCATCGACCGGGCGGGCACGAAGGCCCCGGCCTGGGCCAGGATCACCAGAATCGCGTTCTGGCGCAGGAAGGTGGATTTACCCGCCATATTGGGGCCTGTGACGATGGCCAGGCGCGCGCCGTCACTGCCCGATCCATCCAGCCGCGCATTATTGGGCGTATAGGGATCGCCGGCCGCCTTGACCGCCGCCTCGACCACCGGATGCCGTCCGGCCTCGACGCAGAAGGCCAGACTGTCGTCCACCACCGGCCGGGCGGCCCCCACCTCCTGCGCCCATTCCGCGAGGGCCGCGTGGACGTCCAGTTCGGCCAGGGCCTCCGCAACCGCCTGCAGGGGCTGGGCCAGGCGGGCGACCTCGCGCCGCCAGGTTTCGAAGGTCTCGGCCTCGATCGCCAGGGCGCGGTGGCCGGCCTGGCTGATCTTGGCGTCCAGTTCCGACAGTTCGACCGTGGTGAAGCGGACCTGGCTGGCCAGGGTCTGGCGGTGGATGAAGGGGCTGTCCGGCCCGGCCCGCAGCAGGCCTTCCGCCGCCTTGGCCGAGGTTTCCAGGAAATAGCCCAGGACGGCGTTGTGCTTGACCTTGAAGGCCACGCCCGACTCCGCCACGGCCCGCGCCTCCAGATCCGCCACCACCCGCCGGCTGTCGTCGCGCAGGGTGCGGGCGGCGTCCAGTTCGGGCCGATAGTCGGGGCGCACGAAGCCGCCGTCGCGCGCCAGATGCGACGGCTCGTCCACCAGGCCGTCGATCAGATCCGCCTTCAGCCGCGACACCTCGGGCGACAGGCTCAGCCGGTCCAGGGCCAGGGCGATGCGGCGCGGCTGGCCGGTGATCGGATCGACCTGGCCGATGAACAGGCCGGCCACGCCTTCCGCGATGGACAGGCCGACCCGCACGGCCGCCAGATCGCGCGGACCGCCGCGGCCCAGCGCCAGCCGACCGACCGCGCGGGCAATGTCCGAAGACGCCTTCAGCCCCTCGCGCAGGTTGCGGCGCAGATCGCGCCGCTCCAGCAGCCATTCGACCGCATCCAGCTGTTCGTTGATCGCGGCCGGATCGCGCAGCGGACGGGCGATCCGTTCCGCCAGGGCCCGCGCCCCGCCCGAGGTGACGCTGCGGTCGATACAGGCCAGCAAGGAGCCTTCGCGCTCGCCCCGCTGCGTCCGATCAATCTCCAGACTGGTCCGGGTCGCCGGGTCGATGGCCAGAAAACCGCTCTCGCCCAGCCGGCGCGGCGGCGCCAGGGCCGGGACCTTGCCGGCCTGAGTCGTCTCCAGATAGGCGGCGATCAGGCCCAGGGCCGAGACCTCAGCCTCCTCGAAGGCGCCGAAGCCGTCCAGAGCTGTGACGCCGTACAGTCGCTCGACGCGGACCCGCGCCGCCTGCGGTTCGGCGATGGCGCTCGCCAGGGCCTGAACCACGCCGCCGGACCCGTCCAGGGCGTCCCGCGTCGTCGGGTCCGAATACATCCGGTCCGTGACCAGAACCTCGGACGGCCGAAACGCGGCCAGGGCCGCGCCCAGGTCTTCCAGCGAACAGGCGACGCAATCCACCGCCCCGGACGACAGCTCGACCACCGCCACTGCGGCCCGCCCCTTGCGCACCGCCACGGCCGCCAGACGATTGGCCCCGCGCGCGTCCAGCAGACTGTCCTCCGTCAGGGTGCCCGGCGTCACCACCCGCACCACGCCGCGATGGACCACGGCCTTGCCGCCGCGCTTCTTCGCCTCGGCGGGATCTTCCAGCTGTTCGCAGATGGCGACCTTGTGGCCCAGGCGGATCAGCCGGGCCAGATAGCCGTCCAGCGCATGGACCGGCACCCCGGCCATGGGAATGTCCTCGCCCTGGTGCTTGCCCCGCTTGGTCAGGGTGATGCCCAGAGCGGCGGCCGCCACCTCGGCGTCCTTGAAGAACAGCTCGTAGAAATCCCCCATGCGGAAGAAGAGTATGGCGTCCGGCTGTCCGGCCTTGGCCGTCAGATACTGCGCCATGAAGGGCGTCGCGCCCTCCAGAGAGGCGGCGACTTCGGGCGAATGTTCGGGGGGCGGGAAAGCGGGCGCGTTCATGTGCTGTCAGGGTGACGGATCGCAGCCGACCGCTCAAGCCCGTTAAGCCGCCCTTGCACAGGCTTGTCGCCCCTGCGATAGGCCGCATCAGGCGGTTTAGGGAACACGGTGAGACACCGTGGCTGTGCCCGCAACTGTAGGCGGCGAGAGCGTCGTCCGTCCGGGGTCTCGCGACTTCGGCGCCACTGGGCGACTGGGAAGGCGAGGACGACGGTTTACGACCCGCAAGCCAGGAAACCTGGCCGCCTGACGTCGCTCGTCCGCTGTCCGGGACCAGACAGAGGCGCGGGGACTATTCTCGTCGCAGCGACCCGATCTTGCGCCGTCCGGACCGTTTGGCCCGGCGGATCGGCTCGCTCATACCGGTTCCTCGCGCGCACTCGCGGAGCCGACATCGGGGATTTCCGCTCAATGAAGCGCTCCATTCTTCTCTCTACGGCGGCCCTGTCAGCCGCCTTCGCCGCGCCTGCCTTCGCCTTTGATGAGGCGACCCAGCTGGACGACGTCGTCATCACCGCCACCCGCATCCCGGCCATCGTCGAAGACACGCCCAGCGCCCGCGTCATCGACGCCAAGACCATCGAACAGCGCGGCGCCGTCTTCGCGTCCGACATCCTGTCCGACGTCCCCGGCCTGTCCGTGACCCGTTCCGGCGCCTTCGGCGGCGTCGCTCAGGTGCGGATGCGCGGCGCCACGCCGGGCAAGACCCTGGTTCTGGTCGACGGCGTCTCAGTCAACGACCCGGCCGAGATCAACGGCGCCTATGACTTCTCCGGCTTCGACCTGGGCGACATCGCCCGGATCGAAGTCCTGTCGGGGCCGCAGTCGTCGCTGTGGGGCTCGGACGCTATCGGCGGGGTGATTTCCTTCACCACCAAGGAGATCGACGGCCTGCGCGCCGAGGCCGAGGCCGGCAGTTTCGACACCGTGCGCGGCCGCCTGGCCGCCGGCGTCGCCAATGAGACCTATGCCGTCAGCGCCTATGTCGCTCACTTCGACACCGACGGGATCTCCGCCGCCGACGAAGCCGACGGCAATCCCGAGGCCGATGGCTTCACCAACACCACCGTCGGTCTGAAGGGGCGCTACGCCGTATCCGATACGGTCAAGTTCGACGGCTCGGCCCGCTGGTCCAAGAGCGACGCCGATCTGGACGGCTTCCCGGCCCCGACCTACGCCCTGGCCGACACCGACGACACCCAGGAGTCGGAACAATGGTCCGGCTTCGGTCGCGCCAGCCTGGCGGCCCTGGGCCTGAAACACCAGTTCAGCGTCTCGGCCTCCGACATCGAACGCACCTCCTACAGCGGCGGCTTCGGCTCCACCTTCAGCGGCGACCGTCAGGCCTATCGCTGGCAGGCGGACGGCGCGACGCGGGGCGTGACCTACGCCTTCGGCGCCGAACGCGAGGAATCCTCCGCCGCCTTGTCATCGGGCGAGGCGCGCGACCTGGCGACCACCTCGGTCTTCGGCGTGGGCCAGTACGACATCGGCGCCCTGAACCTGACCGGCGGCTTGCGTTACGACGACACCGACGATTTCGGCGCCGAGACCACCGGCCGGATTTCAGCCGCCTATGACCTGGCCGGCGGCTTCATCCTGTCGGGCGCCTATGGCACGGGCTTCAAGGCCCCGACCGTCAGCCAGGCCGTCTGCGACTACTGCTACGCCCCCCTGCCCTGGCCGGAACTGAAGCCGGAAACCGCCGACAGCGTCGAAATTGCCCTGGGCTGGGCCTCGGCTGACGGTCGGTTCGAGGGTCGCGCGACCGTCTATCGGCTGAACGTGGAAGACCAGATCACCTATACGGCCGGCGAATATATCAATGTCGCCAAGACCCGGTCGGACGGTTTCGAGCTGGAGGGCCGCGCCCTGCTGGGGGCCGGCTTCGACCTGACCCTGGCCTATGCCTGGACCGACGCCGAGGACCGCACCACGGGCGCCCGCCTGCTGCGCGTGCCGGAACATGCGGGGTCGGCGACCCTGGGCTGGACCGGAGACCGGCTTTCGGGCGCCCTGACCGTCCGCGCCGAGGGCGACCAGGACGATTCCGACAACGGCGTCACGGTCGCGCGCGAGGGCTTCGTCACGGCCAATCTGAACGCGGCCTACGAATTGACGGACAAGGTCACGCTGACGGCCCGGATCGAGAACCTGGCCGACGAACACTATCAACAGGTGCTGGGCTACGGCGAGCCCGGCCGCTCGGCCTATGTGGGGGTCAGGCTGCGCTACTGATCCGCGCGCGGGCGTCGGCGGTGAAGGCCGCCGGCGCCTCGAGCGCCAGCTCCGGCCAACTCAGATCGGGGCCGGGCGCGTGGGCGGCGGCCAGGATGGCGCGCAGTTCGGCCGCCGAGGCCACGCTGGCGACCACCCGGTCCACCGCCTTCAGCGAAAACGCATAGGCCAGGGCCGCCTGCATCGGGTCGCAGCGCCGTTCGGCCAGACGCCGGCGCGTCCGCGACAGGGCCTGGGCGTAGGTCGCCAGATGGGGCGGCAATTCATCACCGACGGCGAACAGAAGACCGCCGGCGAAGACCGAGGCCAGATGCACCTCGGCGCCGCCGGCCTTGATCTCGTCCAGCACGCCTTCGGCGGCGGCCCGCTGGTCCAGCAGATTGCAGGAAATCTGAACCACGTCGGCCTCCAGCCGGCGCGCCAGCAGGGCCGGGCCGTCCTCGACCGTGGCGCAGAAACCGATGCTGCGGAACAGGCCGCGCGTCTTCAGGGCTTGCAGCCGGTCCCACAGGGCGCGGCCCTCGGCCCCGGCCAGGTCGGCGGCGTTGTTGACCAGCAGGGCCTCGCCGCGCGGCAGGCCCATGCGTTCCAGCGACCGGCGCGCCCGCGCCTCGACCCGATCCAGACCCTCGCTCAGGGCCACGGTTTGAACCGTCACGCGGAAGGGCGAGGGGAAGGGCCAGGCCTGGCCCAGCAGACGTTCACCGTCGCCGCCCGGTTTGGTCGCGATCATTTTCACGCCCGCGTCCGATCCCGTCTGCAACAGGAAGCGCATGGCGTCCTCGCGCGCGCCCGAAGGCGCGGCCATGAACGGATTCAAGGCGCGTCCCGGCTCCGTCACCACGGCGAGAGCCAGGCGATCGATAGGCGAGGGCGCCGAAGGGGTGGCGGGGGAATGCGTCACATTCCCATCTTGCACCCCCAAAGCTTAAAGGAGGTTGAGCGAGACGTTACGCGAGTCTTACCTGGAGACCGTCGGTATGGCGGATCAGGCGTCGGCGTCGGGCTGACGATCCGGGTGCGCCGCCACGAAGGCGGGGTGGTCCAGCGCCCGCGCCTCCACCGCCAGAAGCCCCGGCCAGGCCTCCAGCCTCATGTTGAACCGCCGCGCCGAATAGAGCTGCGGCATCAGATAGCAGTCGACCAGGCCCGGCCGGTCGCCGAAACTCCAGCCCTGGCCGTGGCGCGCCACCAGAATCTCCAGGGCGTCGAAGCCCGGCGCGATCCAGCGTGCGGCCCAGGCGTCCACCGCGGCCTGGTCCGCCCCGAAATCCTCGCGCAACGACCTGAGGACGCGCAGATTGTTCAGCGGATGAATGTCGCAGCCGATCAGGGCGGCAATGGCCCGGACTTGGGCCCGATCGGTCGATCCCTTCGGCAACAAGGCCGGCTCGGGATGAACCTCCTCCAGCCATTCCAGAATGGCCGGGCTCTGGGTGACGACCCGATCGCCGTCCTGCAGGGCTGGCACCATGCCCTGGGGGTTCAGGGCCAGATAATCGGCAGCCTTTTGCTCGCCCTTGCGCAGATCATACGCCGCCGTTTCATAGGCCACGCCCTTGAGATTCAGGGCGATGCGGACCCGGTAGCTGGCGCCCGACCGCCAATAGCCGTGCAGGATCATCAGACGATCTTGAAGCTCAGGGGCGCCAGGCCGTCGATGGTCACCACCACCGCGTCGCCGCGCACCAGGGGACCGACGCCCGAAGGGGTGCCGGTGAAGATCAGATCGCCCGCCTGGAGCGACCACAGTTTTCCGGCCGCCTCCACGATCTGATCGGGGTTCAGGATCATGTCGTCCAGGGTGCTGGACTGTTTCGTCTCGCCGTTGACGCTCAGGGCGATGACGCCCGCCGGGGCCGGAAGCGGACCCAGGGTCAGGGCGCCGCAGGGGGCCGACTGGTCGAACCCCTTGGCCGCGTCCCACGGCCGCCCCGCCGCCTTCGCCTCTGCCTGAAGATCGCGCCGGGTCAGGTCGCAGCCGACCGCCCAGCCCACGATCCGACCGTCCTCGCCGATGGCCGCCACCAGTTCGGCCTCGAAATGCAGATTGTCCGTCGCCGACGGATAGGCCGGGTCGGCCCCGTCCGAGACCAGGGCGTCGCCGGGCTTGGAAAAGAAGAAGGGGGACTGTTTGTCCGGGTCCGATCCCATTTCCCGCGCATGGGCGGCGTAGTTCTGGCCGACGCACAGGATGCGGCGAACCGGGAAGCGCCGGGCGTCGCCGGTGATCGGCAGGGTGGGGGCGGGGCGGGGGGCGAACAGCAGGTCGGTCATTCCCTCAATCTAGAACGGCGCAACGCCCCTGACGAGGCCGGGGATCGCCGGTGGACGAAGGGAACCTCGCGCCGGGTGTAGCGTTCGGAAACGGGGTCCCCTATTCTATTGCCAAGCTTGAAACCGGAGCGCGCACCATGGCCACCACCAAGGCTAGAGAAGACATCAAGGCCGACCTGAAGACCCTCAAGGAGGATCTGAAGATCGGCGCCCGCGAAGAAACCCAGCGTCTGCGCGAAAAGGCCGAGGAGGCCGAGGCCAAGCTGCGGGCCAAGAGCGAGGAAGTGCGCGACCAGGCGCGCGGCTATTACGACACCGCCCGGGTGCGCGGCCGCGAATATTATGACGACGCCGCCGAACGCCTGGACGAAGCCCAACGCTATATCGTCGAGCGGGTGCAGGAACGTCCGGTCCAGTCGACCGCCATCGCGCTGGGCGTCGGCGTGGTTCTGGGTCTGCTGCTGGCCGGCCGTCGCCGCTGATGTTCAAGGGCATCGTCAAACGCATCGTGGCGACCAGCGTGGTCGCCGCGAGCGTCTTTCTGGCCGTAGTGTTTCTCGGCATCGCCATCTTCCATGCCATCAGCCTGATGACGACGCCCCTGGGCGCCTCGGCCATCACCTTCGGCCTGTTCGCCCTGGTCGCCCTGATCGTCGCTCTCGTCTTCCTGAAGGGCGAAAGTCACGACGAGGAGGACGAGGAGGATGCGCCGGACGGTCTGATCGGCAAGCTGATCCATATCGTTCGCGAACGCCCGATCATCGGCGCGGTCGGCGGACTGGGCGCGGCCTTCCTGTTGCTGCGCAATCCGGCCCTGGCCGCGATTGTCGCCAGCATGGTGGCGGAGCGGAAGATGGATCAGGGCGGCTACGCGAAACGTCGTCGCCGCTAAGGTTTCTGCGACCGCGAGGGAACGCCGCGCGGGCCTGAACGTTGATCTGCCGACGGGACGAACGGCTGCAAGGCCGCCGTCGGCAAACTCAACTCAGGAGACTAAACCCATGATTCGCTGGGCAATTATCTTCCTGGTCGTGGCCTTGATCGCAGCCGTTCTCGGCTTCGGCGGCATCGCGAACTTCTCGTTCGAGATCGCCAAATTCATCGCCGTGATCGCCATCATCCTGTTCGTCATCGCCCTCGTGGCCGGCGGACTTCGCGGACGCGGCGCCCCTCGACTATAGGGCTCGCAGAACCGACAAGATGCAGAAGGGCCGGAACGCAAGTTCCGGCCCTTTCTCTATTCACCACGCCTTTTGGCGGCGGAGACAGACGGCTCAGACCGCCGCCTTCTCCAGCTCGCCCGGCCTGTTCGGGCTGGGCGCGGTCGCGGCCTTGCGGGTGTCCTGACGACGCGGCAGCCGCCAGACCTGGTGGGTGCTGTAGTCCCGCCCGTCCCAGGCCAGGGCCGTGACGGTGATGGTCTTGTCGTCCCAGTCCACCTGGTTGAAGCCTGGCGGCGAGCCGCGCTCGCGATGCGACAGGGTTCCGCAGCCGACGGCGTAGGAGCAGCGGTCCGCCAGATCGATCTGCAGGGCGAAGGGCACATGGACATGGCCCGTCATGATCAGATCCACCCCCGCCTCGGCGAAGATCACGGCCGCCTCGGCGCCGCGCTTGACGTCGCCGGTCATCGGCGTGCCGATCATTTCGATCAGGGGGTGGTGGCAGGCCAGTATCCGCAGCGCCCCGATCGGCGCCTGGCGCAGGGCCTCCGCCGACCGACGGGTCTGGTCCAGATCGATGACCCCCTTGGACCAGTTGGGCCGCGCCTGCCAGCCGCGCGCGGTGACGACCCCGCGCACCATTACCGTGTCGTTGCAGAACTGACCGTCGTGAGCTGGAAAACCCGTGGCGGTTTCGAAGGCCCGCCACGGATGGAACAGGCGGGCGACCGGGCTCCAGTAGGGAACGTCGTGATTGCCGACGATGACGAAGCGCGGCTCCGGCATGGCCCGCATCCATTCGCCCGCCGCCCGGAATTCGACCGGATAGCCCTTCTGGGTGATGTCGCCGGTGATCAGCACCAGATCATTGGGCGTAGCGTGGGCGTACTCCAGCGCCGCCGCCACCGCCCCCTTGTGCTCGCATCCGAAATGAACGTCCGAAAACTGGAGGACGCGGCCCATCAGAGACTGTCCTCGGCCGCGGGGGGCCGGGGCGCAAGGGCGCGGAACGCCTTGGGAATGAATCGCACGGTCGCCTCGGATTTCAGCAGAACAGGTTCGCCGTCTATCACGGCGGGAATCTTGGAGCGCGCCCGGACGTCGATCCGCCTGGCCGGGCAGGTCGAGACGGCGGGATCGTGGCGCCAGTCGCTGAACAGGGCGTTGGCCGCCAGGCGGAAGGCCTGGCTGGCGTCCGACGGATCCATGGCCGCCGCCTCCAGACCGTTCGGTTCCTCCATGGCCTTGGAGATCATCGGGCTGATCAGCACCAGGGCCTCGGCGCGGCGCTTGTCTCCGCCGTCCAGGGAGAACCTCAATCGACCGCTGAAGGCCCTCTTGAGCGCGCGCCGGGCGTAGGCCCAGGCCAGTTTCACCTTGCCGGTCCGCATCGCCTCGCGCGCCGGCGCCCACAGGGCCGGCGAGCCCAGGATTGCGGCGCAGTAGAAATATTCCCCCGACACCTCGCCGCCCGACACCGACTGGGGTTCGCCCTCTTCCAGGGCGCGGCGCAGGGCCAGCTTCCAGTCGGCCGTGCCGTACAGCGCCTTGGGCAGCATGTTCATCGTGCCCCCCGGCAGGGGGGCGATCATCGGACCATTCGGCTTGGCCTTCGCCGCCACGGACCGCGCCGTGCCGTCGCCGGCCAGGACGAAGATCACATCCGGCGCGGCCGCGAAGGCCTCGGCGATGGCCTGATCGAAATTGCCGGCTTCCAGAACCACGACCTGGGTTTGCAGATCATAGTCGGCCAGGATCGCCTCGGCCTCCGCTACGGCGCGCGGGCCGACGCTGCCGGACAGGGGATTGACCAGCATCACCGCCCGGGCCAGCGGCGTGTGGGGCGTGAGAACACGCGCGGCCTCGTCGCTCGGCTCGCCTGCGCCGGCGTCGGGTTCTGAACTCAGGATGTCGGTCATGGGCGCCGAACGTCCAGACGGCCCGCCTGTTCCCGACAAGCGTGACTATTGCTTCAGTTCGTCGCGGGCGGTCGAGGCGCCGGCCTTCAAAGCGTCGCCCGTCCTTTCGGTCGCCTGACCCGCCTTGTCGGCTGCGACCCCTGCGGCTTCCGGGGCGCGACCCGCCAGTCTCTGCGCCTCGGTCCAGCCGGTCATGATCCAGCCGTCCATCATCCGGCCCGCCGCCTGGGCGGATCTTTCCTTGATCGACAGGACCAGGGTCAGCGCCCCGATCAGGGCCAGCAGGGTCACCAGCACATTGACCAGCGGCGCGGCCGAGGCCTTGCGCTTCTTGCTGCGCGCCCAGATCGGGCCTTCAGCGCCGATCGTGGCGCGCGTAATCTCGGAAAACTGCATCACTTCCCCCCAAGGACTGCGCAGGCTGGACCCACGCCGGTTAAGCATAATCGTTTCGGCAGAACGGCGATAGACAGGGGAACCGGAGCCGCATTCCAGCGTTCTCGCCTTCGGGGCGAACCCAGGACAGAGGATTTCATCATGAACAAGGCCATCATCGCGATCGCCGGCGCCGGCCTTTTGGCTTCGGCCTGTGCGAGCGACCCTTACGGCAACTCGAACCAGACCGTGCGCCAGGGCGCCATCGGCGCCGGCCTCGGCGCTGTCGCCGGCGCCGTCATCGGTAACAATGTCGGCGGCGGCAACGCAGCCACCGGCGCCCTGATCGGCGGCGCCCTGGGCGGCGCAGCGGGCGCGATCCGCGGTTCGAGCCAGGACCGCAACAACCAGCAGCGCTACCGCGACAGCCAAGGCCGCACCTACTACTGCTACGACAACCGCCAGGACGAGTGCTACTGGGATAACGGCCAACGCCGTTATTGAGCCGTGACCTTCGAACCGGACCCAGGTCTAGTTCGAGACCGGTTTGAGTTTCGCGAAGGGCGGTTCGTCATGGACGGGCCGCCTTTTTCGTGTGCAGGATGATGGTGGGACACAGGGGATAGTCATGAAAACTATAACAATTCTGGCCTTGGCCGGCGGGATGCTGGCGCTGGGGGCCTGTGCGACGCCGATGCGGCGCGATCAGATCGTGACCAGCGGGTCCCTGTGCATGCCGGTGCGGTTCGACATCTATTTCCGCGAGGGCGAGGCGCGTCTGACCGATGCGGCCGACCAGGCCATCGATGCGGCGGCCGGCGTGCTGCGGACCTGTGACGTGCGCACCATCCAGGTGGTGGGTCTGGCGGACGCGACCGGGGCCAGCGAGGCCAATATGAGCCTGTCGCAACGCCGTGCGCGGACCGTGGCCCAGGCGCTGAATGCGGCAGGTCTGCCCTCGCCGGTGTTCGACGTGGGCGCCGCAGGCGACGCGGGCGCGACCACGGCGGGCGGGGCGGCCGAACCCCTGCGCCGGCGCACCGAAGTCATCGTGGACGCCCACCCGCGCCGCTGAACTCGGCTGATCGGACACGCTGACAGAGCGGGTCGCAGGGCCTAGAAGCAGGTCATGCGCCCGACCGCCTTCCTGTTCGCTCTGCTGTTGTTCCTCGGCCTGTCCGCCCTGCCGGGCGTTCCGTCCGTCGCCGAGGCCCAGCCGGTCAGCCGTCCGGCCGAGGCTGCGGCGATCGTGCTGCCCGGTCCGCGTCAGGCCGACAATATCGAGGCGGAATTGGTCCCCCTGTCGCGCTGGGCCGCGCCGGGATCGACCGTCGTGGTGGCGGTGCGCCAGACCATCGCGCCGGGCTGGCATACCTATTGGCGCAATCCCGGCGATTCCGGAGGGCCGACCACCCTGGACTGGCGTCTGCCGGCCGGGGTCAAGGCCGGCGAGATCGTCTGGCCCCTGCCCACGCGTCAACGGCTGATGAGCCTGGTCAACTACGGCTATTCCGGCGACGTCTATCTGCCTGTCCCGATCGAGGTTCCAGCCTCGGCCCGGCCGGGAACCACAATGCCCCTGATCGTCGACGCCCTGTTCCTGGTGTGCAGCGACCAGATGTGCGTGCCGGTGCAGATGAGCCTGCGTCTGGACCTGCCGATCCGCGAGGGCGCCCCGCCGCTGGATCCCGACCATGGCGCCGCGATCCAGGCCGTGCTGGAGGCCGCGCCGCGACCGGCGGGCCTGGACGCCCGCGCCACCCTGCAGAACGGCGTCCTGACCCTGTCGGCGACGGGCGGCCCCCTGGCGGACCTGACGGCCGGCGCGGGCCTTAGCCAAGCCTATTTCTATCCGTTCGAGGGCGAGATCATCGACCACGCCGCCCCCCAGTCGGGTCAGAGCGGCCCGAACGGGCTGAGCCTGACCCTGACCCCCGGCGGCGACCTGACGGCCAAGGGTCTGACCGGTCCGATCTCGGGGGTCTTGGCCACCGACGCCGGCGCCTGGGAGATCACGGCCCAGCCCGGCCCGGTCCTGACCGGAACCACCGGCGGCAAGGCCCTGTCCGGCGAGGTCGAGACCCCAAGCGCTGCGACAACCGACCTGAACCTGGGCCTGATCCTGCAATCGGCCCTGTTCGCCCTGGTCGGCGGCCTGATCCTGAACCTGATGCCCTGCGTCTTTCCCATTCTGGCCATGAAGGCCGCCGCCCTGGCCGCCTCGGCCCATAAGCCGCGCGAGGCGCGACGCGACGGTCTGTTGTTCCTGGCCGGGGTTCTGGCGAGCTTCCTGGTCCTGGCCGGCGTCCTGCTGGCCCTGCGCGCCGGGGGCGAGGCCGTCGGCTGGGGCTTCCAGCTTCAGTCGCCGGCGGTGATCGCGGGTCTCGCCCTGCTGATGCTGGCGGTGGGGCTGAACCTGTCGGGCGTCTTCCATGTCGGCGCCGGGCTCCAGGGGGCCGGGGCCGGTCCCCTGTCGCGCCTGCCGGGCGGCGCGGGCGCCTTCTTCACCGGGGTTCTGGCCGTGGTCGTCGCCGCCCCCTGCACCGCCCCCTTCATGGCGGCGGCCCTGGGCGCGGCCCTTCTCATGCCCTGGCCGGCGGCGTTGCTGATCTTCCTGATGCTGGGCCTGGGCCTGGGCCTGCCCTATCTGGCCGTCAGCCTGTCGCCCGGCCTGCTGCGGCGCCTGCCCCGGCCCGGCCCATGGATGGATCGGCTGAAGGGCCTGCTGGCCTTCCCCATGTACGGTGCGGCCCTGTGGCTGGTCTGGGTCTTTTCGCGCCAAACCGGCGCGGCGGGACTGGCCCTGCTGATGGCCGCCGCCCTGACCACCGCCTTCGCCCTGTGGCTGTTCGGCTTGACCCAGGCCCAGCGCGCCCTGGGTCGATCCGCCCGCCTGACCGGTGGATCCAGCCTGATCGCCCTCTTCGCCGCCCTGGCCCTGGCCGTGATCGCCGGTCGTGCGCCGACGCCTGAGACGGCCTCAGCGTCAGAGGCCGGCCCCTTGGCCTCCGCGCCTTGGTCGGCCGAGGCCGTGCGCGTCGCCCAGGCCGAGGGCCGCCCGGTCCTGGTCAATTTCACCGCCGACTGGTGCGTGACCTGCAAGATCAACGAGCGCGCCGCCCTGTCCTCGCCCCGCGTCGCCGAGGCCCTGAGGGCGACGAACGCCGTCTATCTGGTCGGCGACTGGACCCGCCGCGACGACGCCATCACCCGCGAACTGGAGCGTCACGGCCGTTCGGGCGTGCCGCTGTATCTGCTCTATCCGGCGAAGGGCGGCGACCCGCGCATCCTGCCGCAACTGTTGACCGAAGGCGTGGTCATCGAGGCTCTGAAGGGGGCGTGACGGCCTCCGCCTGATGACGAAAGAGCCTAAACCTCCGGCTGCGGCGGGGCGGTGATGACTTCGACGTTATCGTTCAGCAGATAGGACAGGTCCGACAGGGCGACGGCGCGGTCGGCCGGCGTGGCCGCCGCCTGAACCGCCTGGACCTTTTTCGGCATGTCCTCGGAGATGCCGCGCAGGATGCATTTCAGATCGCCGTCCGTGCCCCGTTCCTTCAGGATCAGGTGGCCTTGCATGTCGAGCGCCGCCAGCTGTTCCGCCTGGGCCTTGAAGCCGGTGAAGGCCTGGCTGGTGAAGAAGTCGGCCTGATCCGCCGCCTTGGCCGCCGCCCAGCCGTCGACCAGGGCCTTCAGCGCGCCGGAACGGGCGACGATGTCGGCGAACAGGGGCTCGGTCGCCACCGACACCGGAGCCCCGACCGCCGCAGGGGGCTGTTCAGCCGCCAGGGCCACAGCGGGATTGGACAGGGTCAGGGCGATCGTGAGAGCAAGGCCGCAGGACATGAGGGTGACTTCCTGTTTCAGCGTCGGCTAGGACGTTGAACCGACATACGCCCGACCCGTAAACGAGTGTTTACCTTCTTCTCTTCCCAGACTTTCTCCCAGAGGACGCAAATGACTCGCGACGACGCCTGGACGACCTTCGACCGCACCGCCGCCGAGGCCGGGGCGACCCGTATCGACCAGCAGTTCGCCGCCGATCCTGATCGGCTGGCGCGGATGTCGGTCGAGGCGGCGGGGCTTTATCTGGACCTGTCGAAACAGAGCTGGACCCAGGCCGCCTTCGAGGCCTGTCTGGATCTGGCCCGCGCCTGCGACGTCGAGGGCCGCCGCGCCGCCCTGTTCGCCGGGGAAGCCGTCAATCTGACCGAGGGCCGGGCCGTGCTGCACCCCGCCCTGCGCGCCGCACCGGGCGCCGATTTCCACGCACTGGGCGAACCGGTCTCGGCCGAGGTAGATGCGGTGCGGGCGGATATGAAGACCTATGCCGACGCCGTGCGCTCGGGCGCCGAGGCGGGGGCTACGGGCAAAAAGTTCGAGGCTATCGTCCACGTCGGCATCGGCGGGTCGGACCTGGGCCCGCGCGTGGTCTGGGACGCCCTGCACCCGCTGGACCCCGCCATTGATCTTCGCTTCGTCGCCAATATCGACCCGCGCGACATGGCCGAGGCCCTGACCGGCCTGGATCCCGAGACCACCCTGATCGTGGTCGTGTCCAAGACCTTCACCACCCAGGAAACCCTGGCCAACGCCGAGGCGGCCAAGGCCTGGCTGGCCGCGTCCCTGCCCGCCGAGGGGATGACCAAACACTTCATCGGGGTGACGGCGGCGCCGGACAAGGCGGCGGCCTTCGGCTGCGGCCGCACCTTCGCCTTCCGGGACTGGGTCGGCGGTCGGTATTCGCTGTGGTCGGCGGTCAGCCTGTCGTGCGGCATCGCGCTGGGCTGGGACGCCTTCGAGGCCATGCTGGCGGGCGCCGCCGCTATGGATGACCATTTCGTCTCGGTTCCGCTGGAGCAGAACGCGCCGGTCCTGCTGGCCCTAGCCCAGGTGTTCAACGTCGACGGCCTGAACCGGCCCGCCCGCACCGTGGCCCCCTACGCCCATGCCCTGCGCCGCCTGCCGTCCTTCCTGCAGCAGCTGGAGATGGAGTCGAACGGCAAGCGGGTGCATCGCGACGGCACGCCGGTGACGCGCCAGACCTGCCCGGTGGTCTTCGGCGAGCCCGGCACCAACGGCCAGCACGCCTTCTTCCAGCAGATCCACCAGGGACCGCAGATCGTCCCGGCCGAGTTCGTGATCGTGGCGAAAACCCATGCGGACGCGCCGGAATCCCCGCTCTGGTCCAACGCCCTGGCCCAGGGGCAGGCCCTGATGCTGGGCAAGACGACCGAGGCCGCCAAGGCCGAAGGCCTGGCCCAGGGCCTGTCGGAGGAAGAGGCGACCCGTCTGGCGACCCACCGCACCTTCACCGGAAACCGCCCCTCGACCGCCATCCTGATGGACCGCCTGACGCCCAAGACCCTCGGCGCCCTGCTGGCCCTCTATGAGCACAAGACCTTCGTCGAGGGCGTGATCTGGGACATCAACAGCTTCGACCAATGGGGCGTCGAACTGGGCAAGGTCCTGGCCAAGGCCATCCTGAAGGACGTGGACGCCGGCGGACCGTCCGCCGATCTGGACCCATCAACGGCCGGTCTGATGACACGGCTGATGGGCTGAGGCTCAGTCCGGCGCGGCGTCGATCGTCAAGACGCGCCGGGGGGTGCGCCTCCCGGCCGGCGGCGAGCGGTGCAGAACCATCGGAAATTCCGGCCAGGCCTCCCAGCCCGGCGCCGTGCCCTTCATGATGGCGACGTCGCCGGGATGAAGGGTGCGGACCCGGCGTCGCGTGCCGATCAGGCGCCCGTCCAGATCCTCGCCGATCTCGCCGGCGAAGGCCCATTCCGGCCCGGCCCCCTCATAGGCGACGATCAGGCGCACCGGAACGGCGTCCTGGTGAAACCGCGGGCAGGCGCGCCGGGTCACGGTCTCGCAGCGCGCATGCCAGGCTTCGCATCCGCTGATCGCCGCCACCATCTCCCCCAGTCCCTGAATATCCCGAAGCAGCCACTCGGGCGCCGGACCCGATGGGGCGATCCAGCGCCCGTCGCATTCGGCGGTGAAGTCGGCCGGGGGCGGGGCGTCGGGCGGCATGGGGCTGGGCCGCGACCAGATCGCCATCCGCACCTGCGGCTCGAACAGGGTGGTGAAGACTGTGGGCCCCTGCCCCTGGACGACTGCGCCGACCGCCATGGAGAACCTTGCTGACTATGTATGTTATACTATAACGTAACTCTCATAGTCGCCCGGCTGTGGTCAAGCTCGGCGCAGCATCCGTGGAGCGCCTTCGTGTCCGAGTTCAAGAAACTGCCCGTCACCGTCCTGTCCGGCTTCCTGGGGGCCGGCAAGACGACCCTGCTGAACCACATTCTGTCGAACCGCGCCGGTCTGCGGGCGGCGGTGATCGTCAATGACATGAGCGAGGTGAACATCGACGCCGCCCTGGTGCGCGACGGCGGCGGGGCGGACCTGTCGCGGACCGAGGAACGGCTGGTGGAGATGTCAAACGGCTGTATCTGCTGCACCCTGCGCGAGGATCTGCTGATCGAGGTCGGCAAGCTGGCGCGCGAGGGGCGGTTCGACTGTCTGCTGATCGAATCGACGGGGATCTCCGAACCCATGCCGGTCGCCGCCACCTTCGACTTCCGCGACGAGGACGGCTTCAGCCTGTCGGACCTGGCCCGGATCGACACCATGGTCACGGTGGTCGACGCCTTCAACTTCCACCGCGACTATCCCTCGACCGACCGGCTGAAGACCCGCGGCGAACATCTGGGCGAGGACGACGAGCGCACCGTCGCCAATCTGCTGATCGACCAGATCGAGTTCGCCGATGTCATCGTGCTGAACAAGTGCGACCTGCTCGATGCGACCCAGCTCGGGACGCTGAAGGCGATGATGACCCAGTTCAATCCCCGCGCCCGGATCATCGAGGCGGTGCGCGGCGCCGTCGCCCTGGATCAGGTGATCGGCACGGGCCTGTTCGACATGGAGCGGGCCGAACAGGCCGCCGGCTGGTCCCAGGCCCTTCGCGGCGAGGTGACGCCCGAGACCGAGGAATACGGCGTCTCGACCTTCGTCTATCGGGCGCGCAAGCCGTTCCACCCCCGGCGCTTTCACGACCTGCTGAACCGCGAATGGCCCGGCGTCTGGCGCTCCAAGGGGTTTTTCTGGCTGGCCAGCCGGATGGACTATGTCGGATCCTGGAGCCAGGCCGGGGCGGTGACGGAGCATGAGTGGGGCGGTCTGTGGTGGGCCTCGGCCCCGCGCGAGCGCTGGCCTGACGACAATCCCGAATGGCTGAAGGCGATCGAGGCGGTCTGGCGCCAGCCCTATGGCGACCGCCGCCAGGAGATCGTCCTGATCGGCAAGGACATGAACCGCGACCTGCTGACCTCCCTGTTCGACGCCGCCCTGCTGACCCGGTTCGAGATGGAGCGCGGGCCCAAGGGCTGGGCGAAGCTGGAGGATCCCTTCCCGCACTGGGGACCCCGCCAGGACGCGGCGTAACAAAAAAGGGCGCCCCGCAGGACGCCCTTTCTTCATCCGATCCGTCGCCTACCAGCGGCGGTCGTAGCGGTAGTCGCGACGATCATCCCGGCGGTCATAACGCTGGTCCCGACGATAGTCGCGATAGTCGCGGCGCTGCTCCCAGCGCGGGTCCCGGCTGTTGATGCCGTGTTCCCGCTCCCAGTGGCCCTGGTTCCGGTAGCACTGGCCGCCGCGATAGTATTCGCAGCCCGAACCCCGGTTCGAGGACGAGGCCACCGCGCCGATGGCTGCACCGCCCAGGGCGCCGCCGGCGATATAGCGACCGTCGCCGTTGCCGTAGATGGCGCCGGCCAGACCGCCGACGGCGGCGCCGATCAGGGCGTTGCGGCCGGCGTTGTCGTCGCCGCGATCACGGTCGCGGTAAGATTGGGCCGAGGCCGGGCCGGCCATCAGGCTCATGGCGACGACCGGGGCGGCGACGGCGGCGGTGATCTTCAGCAACTTGGACATGATCGTCTCCTTTTATTTTCGGGCCGGATCGGCGTTTCCGAGAACGGAAATGCGTCCAGCGTTGAAACGGTTCTGCCAGCCTGGGCTTGAACAGCCTCGGAGCGCGTCATTCATTTTCGGTTCATTTGTCGCGGAAGTTTCGCAGACTGGCGGCGGGCCTGCCGCTTGACGTCGCCCTGACCTCTGACTACCTCCCGGTCGCGTTAGCACTCTCACCGGTCGGCTGCCAAAACGGTGATCGAAGAGAGGCTGACCCACCGTTTTCAAGTCGCCCCCGTCCGGGGGTACATAAGGAGAGAACCGATGGCGTTTCGTCCGCTCGGCGACCGCGTGCTGGTTAAGCGCGTTGAAGAAGAATCCAAGACCAAGGGCGGGATCATCATCCCCGACACCGCCAAGGAAAAGCCGCAGGAAGGCGAAGTCGTCTCCGTCGGCCCCGGCGTTCGTGACGAATCCGGCAAGGTCAATGCTCTGGAACTGAAGGCCGGCGACCGCATCCTGTTCGGCAAGTGGTCGGGCACGGAAGTGAAGATCGACGGCGACGACCTGATCATCATGAAGGAATCCGACGTCCTGGGCGTGCTTTCTTAAGCACCCGACGTTCGCGTTTCTTCAATCAATCCATCTAGATAGGAGCTGCCCGCATGGCCGCTAAAATCGTACAGTTCAACACCGACGCGCGCGACAAGATGCTGCGCGGCGTCAACGTGCTCGCCAACGCCGTCAAGGTGACGCTCGGTCCCAAGGGCCGCAACGTCGTGATCCAGAAGTCCTTCGGCGCCCCGCGCTCGACCAAGGACGGCGTGTCGGTCGCCAAAGAGATCGAGCTGGAAGACGCCTTCGA
>NZ_JAUSOE010000119.1 GCF_030656255.1 Brevundimonas sp.
CTGTTCGACCAGGGTGCGGAAGCGGTTGTTGTCGGGCGACTGCTCGACCCGCCGCGGCACCAGACGCAGGGTGGTGTCGCCCCAACGCCCGTACAGCGCCTCGCCCGGCCGCACGCAGGTGCCGGCGTACAGCGCCTGGACACAGGCGTTCAGGCTCATGCTGGACGACAGCGAGCGCCAGTCCGATCCGGTGTAGCGCAGGCAGGCGGCGGCGGCGGCGGTTGGCGCCGGCTGCTGCGCCGGCTGGCCGACGGGCGGCATGGGCTCGGCCTCGGTCAGCGCGACCGGGGGGGCGCTGGGCGGCGGGGCGAAGGCCGCGGTCGGGGCGGCGGCCAGGGCCCCGGTCTCGTCTATGCCCACGTCCAGGGCGTCCGTGGCGACGCCGTTGCGCCGGGCGCACTCCGTCAGCGTGGCCATGCCGACGAACTGGCCGTCGACGAAGCAGCGCAACTCGCGCGTGGGCTCCAACGTCGGGGCGTCGGCCAGATCGACGGTCAGGCCGCCACGGGCGGCCGGCGGCGCTTCCGGCGTCTTGTCGCCGCCGCCGGTGAAGATGAGCGCCAGCACCACGGCGGCGATGATCACCAGACCGGCGCCGATGGCGATGATGACGCGATTGTCGTTCGGAAGGGCCATGAGGGGCTTTCGCAACTGAGGCGCCCAATAACCCGGAACGGGCGCCGGGCGTCAACCGCCTAGCCGTCCACACCGCCCGCTGAGTTGAAGATCAGGCCGTCAGGCGGTTGAGCGCGGCCTGGAAGTTGGCCAGTTGCGTCTGCTGATAGGCAGTCGACGACTTGTTGCCGGTCTGAGTGTTGGTGATGGCGGCGGTCGAGGGCGCCAGCGACTTGTAGGCCGACCTTACCGATGTCAGGGCGTTAGCCAGAGCGGCGTTCGTCGCCTTGATGGCGTCGGCGTTGCTAAGGTTCAGTGCATTGGTCAGATTGAGGCCATAGGCCTTCTTTTCCTTGTCGCCCGTGTTCCCGATATAGCCAGGCGACAGGCCCAGGGCGCCCAGGGCGTCCTTGCCGACCGCCCCCGACGAGACAGTGGCGCCCTGTTTGCCCTCGGCGGCTTTAATCTCGATCCGTTCGGTCGGCGGCGAGACCTTTTTGTCCGTGACCACGGTCGCGATGAGTTGGCGGTTGGACGCGCTGGTAATCTTCTTTGCGAGGCTCGCCATCGTCTCGTTCGCGGCGATGGTCACGGTGATGGCCCGTGTGCCGTTGCCGGGGGTTATGCTGAACTGATCGCCCGCGCGGGCGGAGGTGGCGACGGTCAGCAGCTTCGAATCCGATTGCATGATCTCGCCCTGCGGCAGGCCCAGCTTGTCCAGCACGCTGGCGCCGCCTGACACGACCGTCAGACTGCCGGTCACAGCCTGGTCGCCCTGGGCGCGCCAGGTCTGGCTGTATTCGACGGCGCCGGTCAGAGGGTCCAACCGAGCCAGATAGGCCTGGGTCGGATCGGTCTTGGCCGCATCGCCGGGACGGTCTGCGACGCCGGTGATCCAGACCTTGCCGTCCTTGACCTGAACATCGGACGCCGTGTCCACGCCGGCGCCCCCATAATAGGTCAGCCGCTCGTTGGCGGAGGGTTGAAGGTCGGGATCCAGAACCGCCACGAAAACGTCCGTGCCGCCTGCATGGGAATTCGTTGCGCCGCCGACATCCAGAGCGGCGTTATCGGTCTGACCCGTCAGGATGACGCGACCGTTGTCGACCGTAATCCCGGTGATCGCGCCCTGAGCCGCGCCAAGATCGCGGCTCGACGACAGGGTCGGGGCGCCGTAGGCGTCCAGCGTGAACTGACGGACCATGATCCGACCGTTCTCCACCCCGGCGGTATAGAGGTCCGAGCCCGAGGTCGTCATGGCCTGGACGTTGTCGTCGCCGGCCGTGCCAAACTGGGCCGTGCCTACCATAAGACCGCTGAGCGGCGAGGTCGGGGTCAGCTTATGCTCGCCGAAGGCCTGGACATAGCCGTCCCATCCGCCCAGCGCGCCCTCGGCGCCCGGCATCATGGAGCGCGACCGACCGGCGACATAGACCGTGCCGTCGGCGCCGAAACTGACCTCGGTCGCCTCGTCGGCCGCCTTGGCGCCGCGCCGCTGGGTCCAGACCTCCTTGCCCGAAGCGTCGAAGACGGTGACGAAACTGTCTGCGACATTGGCGTCGTCGCCGCTCTTGCCGGCGTCAAGGGCGCCGGTCACCGAGCCAGCGACCGCGATCCGGCCGTCGTCTGCGATGGCGAGCGAGAAGCCGTTGGCGCTGGACGCCGCCCCCAGCAGCTTGGTCTGGGTCAGGTTCCCGGCGGAATCGAACTTCATCAGGGCGACGTCGCGCTGCCCCTTGATCGGCTGGCCATCCTCTCCCTCGGTCAGGTCGGCGAGCACCCAGACCGAGCCGTCCGCAGCCACGGCGCTGTCGCGCACGGCGGCGACGCCGTCCGGCAAGGCGACCTGGCCGGCTCTTCCCTCGACCCAGAAGGTCTCGCCCAATCCCTGCGTCGCTGTCGGCGCGCTTCCGCCATCGGCCTGGAACTTCAGGAGCTCCGCGCCGCCGCCGGTGGTCTGGGTGACATAGACCGCGTCGGACGTCTCTGCTGCGGAGAATGAGACGGTCTCGCCCGCGCCGCCCCACACCTTCAACGCCCACTGATCCGGGCCCGCCGGCAAGGTGACGGTCTTGTCGCCCACCTTGACCGTCTTGGCGACGCCTGGAATTTGCTCGCGCCCGATGCGCGTCTCCACACCGGCCGCGCCCAGCTGTTCGTTCATGAAGGCGGTGACATTGTCGAATGTACGGGGGGTCGAGCCCATGCCCGCCAGGTCGATATCGATGGTCTTTTGCGCGCCCCCTGAGATCGAGACGCCGATGGAAAAGCGCACGTCCCCTTCGAAGGCGTCGACGGTCTCGGTGAGCGCCCCCTCATGCACCGGCGCGGTGACGAAGGTGCTGGACGTCTTCTCTATCGCTGCGGTCGTCTTGACGGTGTTCTGGGCGACGCCGTCGACCATCCTGAACCCTTCAAACTTCGCCGTAGCCAGATAGGCCGAAAGCTCGGCCAGCCCTGAGGCGAACCGCTTGTTGAGCAGGGCGGATTCCGACGCGCTGACGCCGCGGGTGGCGGCCCGGTCCGCCAGGGCGGACAGCGTGTTGAGGGCCTGATAGGTAGTGAACAGCTTGCGATAGTCGTCGGAGGCTGAGGCCAGATCGACGTCCACCGCCGCCTCGTTGACGATGCGACGGCCCGCCAGGGCCGACCGCACCATTTCGCTGGCGGTCGGGACGTTCTCCGTCGCCGTCCAGGGCGCCGTGGGCTGGGTGCGCTTGGTTGGAGTCGTAGACGTGCCTGACGTGGACGACGTCGTGGAAGACGTCACCCCGTACAGTCCCAACAGATAGCTGTTGTTAATCATCGATCGGCTCCGTTACCCAGATTGCGCCGAGGGCCGATAACGAACTCTTAAGCCGGACCTAGTTCTGGAACAGCGACAGGATGACCTGAGGCGCCTGGTTGGCGATCGACAGGGCCTGGACGCCCAGCTGTTGCTGAACCTGAAGCGCCTGGAGACGGGCGCTTTCCTTGGCCAGATCGGCGTCCACCAGATTGCCGATCCCGGCTTCCAGCGAATCGGACAACTTGCTGACGAAGCTCGTATGGCGTTCGATCTGCTTGGCCTGAGCGCCCAGTTCCGCGAGACGCGAGCTGGCCGTTGTGATTGCGGTCGTCACCGCCGTCAGGGCCGCAGTGGCGTTCGCCTCGGTCGTCAAATCTTCGCCCGTCAGACTGAGCCCGGCGACGGTAAGGTCTTGGCGGTTCACGGAAATGGTTTCGGTCGCGTCGGCGTTGGCCAGGAAATCCAACGCGACGGTTGATGTACCGTCCAGAATATTGGCGCCATCGAAAGTCGCATTGGCCGAGAACGACCCGATGGAGCCCAGCAAGGCCTGGAACTCCTGGTCATACGAGGCGCGGGTGGCGGCCGAGGCGCTGGGATCAGCCGCCGCCGTCGCCTTGGTCTTCAGTTCCAGCAAGAGATCCGAAATCTGCTCGCCTGCAGCCAGCGAGACGTCCGCGATCGAGGTCGCACGGTTCAGGCTGGTCGTCACCGATTCCAGAGAACCCTTGTCCGCCCGTTGCCCTTGAGCGACGGCCCAGACGGCGGCGTTGTCCTTGGCGCCCTGAACCTTCAGTCCAGTGCTGACCCGGCCCTGCGTCGACGCCAACTGGTCGTTGGTGCGGTTCAGGTTCTGAAGGGCGATCATCGCCGAGGTGTTGGTGTGTACGCTAGTGGTCATGGCTTCAAGCCCCGGACTTCTGTTCCCTACAGGATTAACCATGAGTCGTGAGCGTATGGTTAACGCCAAAGAAACCACGATAGCGCCGTCCGGCGAACCGGCGGCGTTGCAGTCTTCGACCTGAACAGCCTTCGTCTAGACGGAGGTTTTCAGCAGATTTCCGCCCCGGTAGCCCGGGTTGTCGGCGAGAGTCTGAACGACTTCCCGCGGCAGTTTCAGCACGACCTTGCCCGTGATCGGATCACTGATCGTATAAACAAAGCGACCGTTTTCGGCGGACTCGATGGTCAGGCGATAGTTGTTCGATTTCGCCGCTTCCTCGGCCTGCAGCGAAGGCTGCGACGGCGTGGGGGTCGGGGCAGGAGTGACGTCGGCAGGATCGGAAGGAAAGAAGTTTACCGAAGACACGCTCGCGACATTGTCAGCCATGGCTCCTCGCGCGGACGATCCGCGCCCTTCTGGATTCAAACGGAAGTGAAGGGCCGGAGCGGCGGATGCCGCTCCGGCCAATCATCTTAACGGAACAGGCTCAGCAGGATCTGGCTGGACGAGTTCGCGATCGACAGCGCCTGCACGCCGAGCTGTTGCTTGGTCTGCAGGGCGGTCAACTTGGCGCTTTCCTTGGCCAGATCGGCGTCGACCAGGTTGCCGATACCGGCTTCCAGGGCGTCTTCCATCTTGCCAGCGAAAGTGACCTGACGGTCCAGCGACTTGGACTGCGAGCCCAGGGTCGCCATATCGGCCGTGAAGGACTCGAGCGCGGTCTGAACGGCGGCAGCGGTGGTGTCGCTCGGGGTGGCGTCGGCGGGCGAGGCCATGCCGACCGTGAACGTCGACGCCGACGTATCGGTGATCACGGAAGCCGAAGCGGTCCACAGATTTTCGCCGTCGAAGTTGGCGCCGGCGAGAGCGCTGTCGATTTCGGTCTGCAGGGCGTCGTAGTCGGCTTGCAGAGCGGTGGTCGTGGCGGAGGAACCGCCGGCTTCGATGGCGACGGCCAGCGACTTCATTTCCGTCAGGGCGGCGACGACGGTCTCGCCGGCCGCCAGAGCGACGTCGACGATGGACTGACCACGTTGCAGCGATTGCTTGACGGCCCCTTGAGCGGCCATTTCAGCGCGCTGGTTGGTGGCGATGGCGAAGATGGCGCCGTTGTCCTTGGCGGACGAAACGGCCTGGCCGGTGCTGACGCGATTTTGCGTCATGGCCAGGGACTTGTTGGTGGCGTTCAGGCTCTGAAGAGCGATGTTGGCGCCATAGTTCGTGTTAACGCTGTTAGCCATTTTGGCTGTCCTTTTCACTTCGTGATGTCCGGCGTCATTTTGACGGCCGGGAGCTTTTTGCCCGTTTGAAGTGAAGCAATTGCCGGGCCAGGAACCGTTAACCCGCCCTTCTGCAAGCTATTGTTTTATATGCGTTATATGGTTGTTTATGTTAATCTTTCCCGGCAGATTTCGCCGAGTGGGGCAAATCTTGCCGACCAGGTAGGAAAACTCTGCCGGGCAAAAGCTGCCAACCAAGCAAGAAGGCGGCCGGACCGAGGTCCGACCGCCTTTTTGACGTTTGATTTTGAGGCGCAGGCCACAGAGGCCGATGCGCCCGCGAGGTTAGGATCGGAACAGGCTGACCAGGATCGAGCTGGACGAGTTGGCGATCGACAGGGCCTGGACGCCCAGCTGCTGCTTGGTCTGGAGCGCGGTCAGGCGTGCGCTTTCCTTGGCTAGATCGGCGTCGACCAGATTGCCGATGCCGGCCTCGACGGCGTCTTGCAGCTTGCTGGTGAAGGTCACCTGGCGATCCAGAGACTTGGACTGGGTGCCCAGGGTCGCCAGATCGGCCGTGAAGGCGTCGATCGCGGTCTGAACAGCCGCTGCGGTCGTAGCCGTGGGCGTGCCGTCGCTGGCTGCGGCGATGCCGATGGAGAAGGTGCCGCCGGAGGTGTCGGTGATGACGCCTGTCACGGCGCCGTCGGTCCACAGGTTGACGCCGTCGAAGTTGGCGCCGGCCAGGGCGTTGTCGATCTCGGTCTGCAGCGCGTCGTAGTCGTTTTGGAGCGCGGTGGTCGTCGCCGAGCTGCCGCCGGCCTCGATGGCCACGGCGAGGGCCTTCATTTCAGTCAGGGCGGCGACGACGGTGTCGCCAGCGGCGAGCGAGACGTCGACGATCGATTGGCCGCGTTGTTGCGATTGCATCACGGAATTGAGCGCGCCCATTTCGGCGCGTTGATTCGTCGCGATGGCGAAGATCGCCCCATTATCCTTGGCGCTGGAAACCTTCAAACCCGTGGAGACACGGTTTTGCGTCACGTCCAACATCTTGTTGGACGCGTTAAGGTTTTGCAGCGCGACCATGGCGCCGACGTTCACGTTGATGCTGTTGTTAGCCATTTTGGCTGTCCTCTTCACTTCGTGTGATGTCCAGCGCCATTTTAGCGCCAGGAGCATTTTGCTCGCCCTCTAGAGAGCAAGGGCGGGGCCAGGCGGAAATGGGCCAACCGGCATAACTCCGCACTGATTTTACGGGCTTTTTTCGGACGACCCGCGCCGCACCTCGGCAAGTTTCGACGCACGGCGGCACAAGTTGCCGAGTCGTTTTTGCCGTTTTGGTCAGGGCGGAGGCCTGTCCCCTCCCCCGGATTGAGAATCCAGCAGGGCCCGCTCCGCCAGCAGGACCTCCAGCGCCAGCCTGCGCGCGCCGTCGCAGGCGACGATCTGGGCGCCGCGCAGCACATAGGCGGCGTCCAGATCGGCGGCCGTCGGTTCAGCCGGAAGCACCGCCAGGGCGCACGGGCGCGTCGCCGCCTCCGGCAGGCTCAGCCGCGCCGGCGCAACCGCCGAGATCGGGGGCGAGCCGGCACAGCTCGCGGTCATGGCCGCGCAGATAATCGGCGCGGCGGCGGTCCAAAGGGATTTCGGCGTCATCGGCGTTCCTTGCCTGGGCGACGGCGGCGGCGGTCACGCGCTCAGCCGCCGTCTGTTGCTGTTGAAAATCATCAAGGCGGCGCAGCACGGTTTGGGCGCCCTCGGCTTCGAGGCGACGCGCGGCGGCTTGAGCCTTTGCGGCTCCCTCCCCCGCCGCAGCCCGCGCCTCGGCCGCCGCCAACCGGCGCTGCTGCAGGTTCAGTGGGTCCCAGCGGAAGCCCAGCCCCCCCATAAGCGTGGCCGCCAACCCCGCCACGACCCCCGCGACGGCGATCCAGCCGAGCGGCGTCAGCGCCTTCAGGATCGACACCGCCCTCATGGGAAAGCCCTTCGATCCAGTTCGAAATGCGGGCCGTCGCGCAGGCTCTTCCAGTCGCCGCCCCAGACGATGGGGGTCTTCAGCTCCAGAGCCGCCGCCTTGAAGGCCGAGGCGATGCGTCCGTACAGCGGCCAGTCCCAGCGGACCTGTCCGTCGACCAGGGCCGCCACATCGACGGCGTGGCCGCTCAGATGGCGAGACCTCAAGGTTCGGCTGGCTCCCGCCTGGACCAGAGCCGCCTGCCGTTCGGGCGAGCGCAGCCCCTCCGTGATCATGAAATCAACAGGGCTGCGTGCGACCGCCGCCTCGACGACAGCGACCAGGGCGGGATGCACCCCCTTCAATCGCGCCCTGGAGCGAACGGACAATGGGCCGCTCATGGCCGACCTCCCGTCAACCGCACGCGCGCATTGGCGATGAGCGCCACCAGTTGCTCGGCCGTGGGCGCAACCAGG
Organism: Brevundimonas sp.; assembly: GCF_030656255.1. Taxonomy (GTDB): domain Bacteria; phylum Pseudomonadota; class Alphaproteobacteria; order Caulobacterales; family Caulobacteraceae; genus Brevundimonas. Next base: position 8,000 of record NZ_JAUSOE010000119.1, read on the forward strand.
TACAGAACCAGGATCAAGGCCAGCAGCCCCATCAGCCCATCGGTCATCCTGGGCAACATCTCGGCCGGCATCCGCCCCACCGTCCGCATCAACAGCAGCCACAAGCCGACGCTGACGGCAAAGGCGTAAAGCCTGCGCCACAGCCAGCGTCCCTCGGCCAGGGTTCCGTTCTGGGGCCGGATCGGATCCGGCGTCGTCGATCTCGTCATTCCTCGTCCTCCTTGTCGAAGATTTCGGTCGCGCACCGGCCGTCGAAGCCGGTCTGGGCGCGCCAGGCCGTGTCATTCAGTCTGTCGGGCGCGTCCCAGACTTCGGGCTCCAGCACCTCCACAGGCTCAGGTCGGTTCAGCCGCCGGCTCATCCGACCGCCGTGAGTCGGACCACGCCTCCCCCGCCTGCACCGCCCGCGCCCGACAGGGTCAGGCCCGCCCCCCCGCCTCCGCCGCCCGCGCCGAACAGGGCGCCCGCGCCCCCGGCCGTCCCCGCACCGGCGGCGGAAGCGCCGCCGCCGCCGCCGCCG
>NZ_JAUSOE010000148.1 GCF_030656255.1 Brevundimonas sp.
CGGCGGTCGGCTCGTCGAGCAGGAGCAACTCGGGTTCGTGCAGCGTCGCGGCGGCGAGCGCCAGACGTTGCTTCCAGCCGCCGGAGAGCGTGCCTGCCAACTGTCGACGCCGCTTGACCAGCCCCAGACGTTCGAGAGCGGCTTCGACCCGGGCGGCCCGGCGGTCCAGTTCGTGAACCCGGCTGGTGAAGATCAGATTCTGCTCGATGGACAGGTCGTCATAAAGCGAGAACTTCTGCGTCATGTAGCCGACCCGACGTTTGATCAGCTCGGACTGGCTCATGACGTTGTAGCCAAGAACCTCGCCCTCGCCGCTATCTGGAGTCAGCAGACCGCACAGGAGACGAAGCGTGGTCGTCTTCCCGGCCCCGTTCGGACCGAGAAATCCGCATATTCGTCCCCGCTCGACGGTGATGCCAAAGTCGTGAACCGCGTGTAGGGCTCCGAACGACTTATTAAGGCCCCGCACATCGATAACCGGACTTGCAACGGTCATCTTGAACCCCGCAACCGCTCGACATCCACCGGCAAACCCGGCTGGAGCGAGCGGGGATTTTCCGGCGCCGCCTCGATCATGAAGACCAGCCGATCCCGGCTGCCCTGGCTGTAGAGGATAGGCGGAGTGAACTCCGGTCGCGGGCTGATCCAGGTGATCCGGGCCTTGCGCGGCGCACCGCAGCCGTCACAGCTGAACCTGACCACGCCCCCGGGTCGATAGTGGATCAACTCGCGCTCCGGCACGAAGAACCGCAACTTGACCTCTGCGTCGGGCAGCAGCGCGAGGACGGGTTGATTGGCGGGGACGAATTCGCCCTGGCGGAAGAATATTTCTTCGACACGAGCTTCCACCGGCGCCCGGGGAGAAAGGGTGCGCAGGCGAACCTCGGCTTCGTTCAATCCGCCCTCGGCCTGGCGGATCTGTTGTTCGGCGGCCCGCAGCGCGTCTTCCCGCGCCCCAAGCGTGGCCACCTCTCGCCGACGGCGGACGGCCTCGACCTGCGCCCTTGCCGTGTCCCGGTTCGCCCGCTCCTGGTCGAGCCTCGCCGGCGCGTAGATGCCCCGGCGCACCAGGGGTTCGATCCGCGCATAGCTGGCTTCGGCTTCGCGGAGCTGCGCCTGGGCGGCGGCGAGTTCGGTGTCGAACACCTCGAGTTCCTGCGCCCTCTGTCCCGTGCGGAGATCGTCTGCACGGGCTCTGGCGGCCTCGACGGACGCGCTGGCGCCGAGCTCCTGGGCCTCCTGTACGCCGGGGTCGATCTGGAAGGTCACCGCGCCGGCCTGGACGCGGTCGCCCTCCCGGACATACAGGGTTTCAAGGGCGCCGGAGGCGGGCGCCGCGAGATAGACCGACTCGCCCTCGACGTAGCCGGAAAGCGGGCGGTCCCCTTGGTCAGCCTGGAAAAGCCACCAGGCCACGGCTCCGGTCGCGACGGCGGCGAGCACCGCCACAGCTTGATATCGCATTCGGCGTTTCAAGCTTTCATTCCCTTGAGAGCCACGTCCAGGTGCTGAGCCGCCAGCACGTCAAGCCGCAGTGGCTTGGCGCCGACGGGTTCGAAGGTCTCCCGCCACAGCAGTCCCAGCACCAGTGGACCCAAAAGCCCCATCGCGAAGAGTTCAGGATCGCCGGAGCGGACTTCCCCGGCCCGCTGTCCGCGTCGGATGATGTCCGCCATCAGCGACAGGAGCGGCGTTATGACGGTTTCATGCCAGATGAGCGCCAGTTCAGGCAGGTTGCGGCTTTCCGCAATGATCAGCTTGACCACGCCGCCGATGCGGGGGTTAGACCGGATCGCGGACACCAGAACCCCGAAGCCCAACCGTGCCGCGTCATCAAACGCGATCTCGGCTGTCGCGTCGGCTCGAATCTTCAGCAGTCCAGGCTCGACAGCATCCTGGACCACAGCCTTGAAGAGATCCTGCTTGGTTTCGAAATAGAGGTAGAGAGCGCCCTTGGAGACCCCTGCCGCCTTGGCGATGTCGTCCAGCCGCGCTCGGGCGAAACCCCGTTCGGAAAAGACTTCCAGCGCCGCCGCGATGATCTCCTTGGGCCGGTGAGCCGCGCGGCGGCGCCATTTGGGTTCTCGGGGGGGCGGCATCAAACCTCCTAATAACTGATCAGCCGGTTACTAGACTGAACTTCGATCTGGAGCAAGGCGGAGGGAGCCTCAATGTGCCGCCGGCACCGCCAGACTTGGCGGCGCACAGGCCAGGTGGCGGCCGTCTAGCGCATGAAAGTTCGGTGGGCGTCTCCAGTCTGCAGCGCGTGGGCGTGGTCAGTGACGTGGTCCGCTGAAACTCCTCCAGCATCGGCCGGAGTCCACACTCCAAACGACGGCGGGAGCCGGCCCCCGGGCCTATCGGGAGGCCGGCCTCCAGGGGCGGGAGTGCGTCCTTCGACGCCGCCGGTCGGCCACGTTCTGGAGGTTGGAAGCCCGAAACGGGCGGGGGCCCCGCCGAAGGCGGAGCCACTGGCTCCTGCTGCGATCAGGGCCCGCGAAAATGACGGCGCCAGCCGCAGGCTTGAGGCAGCTGCGGTCGCGAACCCGGACGAGGGTGCGGCGGGCGTTCAGGGCGACACGCCGCCCGCCCCCGGCGGCTGGCCGATCGCGCCAAGGGAGAGTCCCGCCCCCCTCACGACGCTGTCGCCCTTCACACCGGGCGGCCCAAAGCCGCGTCGCCGAAAGGCACACCTACACCCTGCCGCCACCTTCATCTTCGCGGGCCCTGATCGCCTCACTCACGCGCCACCGGATCGGACATAAGTCCGGGCCCCTAGGTGCGCCACTTCAGCGTCTGCGGCTCGACCGGATTTTCGAATGCTACGCCGTCGCGCTCAGCGCGGGCGAGCCCCGCCTTGGCCGCGAAATAGAAGGCGGAGGGGCGGTCCGGGTCGCCGACGAAGACGAGCGGCAGATGGGGGCCGCGGCCGTCGAGACGCTCCAGGACCGCGACGTCCTGTCGCAGGAAGGCCCGGCCGGCCGCGGAGAGAACCGGACGCAGGAGCCCCGCTCGGGGATCCGAGCACAGGATCAGGTTCCGGAGCACCACCGCGCCCTCGCGCACGGGGGTCACGGTGGTCAGGTTGATCAGCTCGAAGCCGCGCGCGGTGACCCGCTCCAGCCGGATTGACGGCAGACGGAACTCTATGGTCACCGTCCGTTCTTCCCGGACCAGGTCGTATACGGCGGTGGAGGAGAAGGCGTCGGCAGCCCGGGCGGTGAATCCAAAAGGGCTCGGACTGTAGAGCTTGGTCTTCACGCGCCGGCGATCAGAGCGCCGCCACCAGGACTGATGGATCATGGGCACGTGGGCGGGATCGACGAGGCCCAGGACCGCTTGATCGTAATCGGCCCGGGCCCCCACCTCGGAGTAGGCGATGCACCTCAGTGTCGAAGACGGCCGCGGCGGCAGAGACGGCAGGTCGGGTTCGGTTTCGATCGGACGCGCCCAGACCAGTCCGAATCGTTCGGTGAGGCGCCACGCGCCGGTAGAGTCGGCGTCCGGCGGTCTCCCCAGACTATCGACCTCAAAATTGATCCTCTGGCCGTGGAGTTCTGCGCTGCGCCGCTCGCGGCCGCGACCCGGTCGGTCGATCGGAAACCACGCCGCCCGAGGCGGACCGAAGCGCCTGTCTCGTATGGCTCCGGTCACATTCATGGTGCGGCGTTCGGAAACAGGAGGACGGGGACCGGCCATGGAGATCATCGCGTCGTCGTGCTGCCGAGGAAGATATCACGGATCGGCGTCATGACGGAGTTGGTGCTGCCTAATGGCCGGAGGTCTGGGTGAAGCAAACCCACTCTTCGAAACGAACCTGCCGGACCCGTCCTGTCAAGTGACTCTGCTGGCGGCAGTGGCTCAGTTTGGAAGCGAGCCCCTCTTGTGGGCGTGCGAGACTCCGACGCGGGAAGGGGCCGTCGGTCCGACGCGAACCCGTCACTGTCCGATGCAGGAAGGGCAGGCGGATCAGCGCAGTGTACGCGAAAGCCGAGCCCGGCTGCTTTCGCCTGCCCCGACCGCCGAGCCGCGCCCGGTGTTCGGGCGCCTGAGGTCGGTCGGAGCGTCGCCCATGCAGCGGGCTGGCGCCTCTCCTTAGCATATGCGCGGTCAGGGGGGGGGCAGATGACCGGACGATTCGCGGCAGGCCCGCGCCCGCGGGGCGTCCTTAGGAGGTCGGGGCAAGCGCTTGGAAGGCGGCGACTTGTGTGGGCGCACGAGCGGACGAAAGCGCCGAGGATATGGCGCTGACCAGTCGATCGACGGTGATCGGCTTGGCCAGATGGCCGTCGGCGCCCGCTTCCAGCGCGGCAGAGACGTGTTCCGGCAGGGTGTTCGCCGTCAGCATCACAACCGGCGCCGGCGGGCGGTTCTCGGCCGCTTCCCACGCGCGGATCCGGCCTACGGCGGTCAGACCGTCCATGAGAGCCGGCAGCTTTTGACAAAGCGTTCGAATGCGCCACCGGAGTAGACTGCCACTTGTCCATCGAGCCGACGATCTACTCAGGAGCGCGCCGCCTCATGGGCTGGCGCTTGGGCGGCTGGTCGGCCCGCAAGAGCGGAGCCTAGCTGTCGAGGCTATGAAGGTTGTTCACCCGGGGGTGGGCTGAGAAGCTGGGGTTGCGAAGCATCAACCTCAACCGAAGAGTTCCCCGGATGAACGTGCACAAGAATGCCCGGCTGAACCCGTCGGGTCGAGCCTTGTTGGCGGAGCGGATCGAGGCGGGCTGGACGACCCAGCCGAAGGTGTTGATGACCCAAGCCTGGGCGCTCTGGCAGATTCGGCCCGATTGGCCGGGGCCGTTAGCGCCAAGAGGAGCAACAGCCCGATGATGAGGCTGGCGCCCAGAACACGCCAGGATTCACCCTGGATTTCACCATTGAGCCAAAGTGCTGGAGCGCCGGTTGAGTTCCGCTCGGACTCTTGGCCAGCCTTCGACCGCCAGAAGATGTCGATCGGACGGGGCGCATCGCGGAGCTGAAGGGCTAGCGAGGGCTATTACTCGACGGATGGATGCGCTCGTCCAGCGCTCGAACGTCCGTCGGGCTGCAGGCCAGTATCGACTCGTAGCGCATTAACAGGTCGATCGCTATGATGACGGTATCCTTTCAGTATGATCGCCAGCGTGTCGCTATGGATTTGTCGGTCTTTGAAGCGGAGCCGAGACCGCGATGGCTGCGCCTAACAGAACCAGCGTTGATTTGCGTCTGCCGATAGAGAGAGACATCACTCAAATTTTATCGGGCTAAATTTCTCTTTGTTTTCATAAACCGCTCTCCAGTGTCGGTAATGCTGGCGGTACGGTTAGGAGATCAAAGGACGAGTGCTTATAAATCAGCGACTTCGGGGCCATAGAACCATCGAGTGGGAGTGAGGGGCAGTCATAAGGCGGCCCCTGACGAGATGATTGCGGAGTAATGAGCGGAGCATAGCTACTTGGTTCACATGCCGCGCCCCGTAGCCTCACGGTAGTGAAGAAGTGACGGGATAGGGAGGCGTCTGTGGGCCGGGCGAAAGGGGATCACGACGTCATCCGCCGGCCCAGCCAGCGGCGCACCCGGCCGAAGTACACGGACCACGCCGCGCCGAAGAGGGCCTCCAAGTGTCGTTCCTCGCGCCGGATGGCGAGACGGTCGGTGGCGAAGGCGGCGACGGGGGCGGCCACGAAGAACCAGGCGTTGTCGAACAGGCCCCCGAGGCCGAGCAGAAGCAGCCCGTTCGCGAGATAGATCGGGTTCCGGCTCCAGGCGAACGGACCGGTCGTGACCAGAGCGGTCGCCGCCCGGTGCGGCAGGATGTTGGCGCGCCGCCGCCGCATCTCCAGCATGGCCCAGAGGTCCAGACCAAGGGCGAGCCCGACCAGGAGGCCGCCGGCGGCGAAGGCGCCGGGGAAGAGTGCGGGCGGAGTCCATAGACGCGCCGTGATGAGCGCGACAAGGACGGCGCCGCCCGTGATGAGCGGCGGCCAGGGCCAGCGGTTCGGCGCCTGCGGCCTCACCCGCCGGCCAGCTTGAGAACGCCGCGCAGCAGATAGGCGATCACGCCCAGGACACCCACGCCCAGCACCCAGAGGGCGACGAACCAAAGGCCCTGCCGGAGCCCGTTTGTGGAGCCGCGACGCATCAGTGGTAACCGTCGTCGCCGACCTTGCCGCGAAACACCCAGTAGGCATAGGCGGTGTAGGCTAGGATGATCGGGATCAGGATCAGGGCGCCCACCAGCATGAACAGCTGGCTGGAGGCCGGGGCGGCGGCCTGCCAGAGGGTGATCTCGTCGGGCACAGCGTAGGGGAAGACGCTGACGCCCAGCCCCGCGAAGGTGACGGCGAACAGGCCTAGCGACAGCAGGAAGGGCCAGACCTCGCGCTTCTGACGCATGGTCCAGAAGAAGGCGGCCGCGACGATCAGAACGAGCAACGGCACCTGGGCCGTCAGAAGCACGCCGGGCCAGTCGAACCAGCGCCGGGCGTATTCGCCGTCGAGGAAGGGCGTGGCCAGGCTGACGGCGCCGATCATCAGCAGGGTCGCCGGACCGAGTTTCCAGGCCTGGGCGCGGGCGTGGGTCTGGAGCGCGCCTTCCGTCTTCATGTTCAGCCAGGTGGCCCCCAGAAGGGCGTAGCCGACGACGACGGCGGCGCCGGTCAGCAGGCTGAAGGGGCTGAGCCAGTCCCACCAGCCGCCGCCATAGGCGCGGCCCGACACCTCGACCCCCTGCAGGATGGCCCCCAGGGTGACGCCCTGGGAGAAGGCGGCCAGCAGGGAGCCGCCGAAGAAGGCGACATCCCAGACGGGCTTGGCCCGCACCGTGCGCCAGCGGTATTCGAACGCCACGCCCCGGAAGACCAGGCCCAGCAGCATGGCGATGATCGGCGTATAGACCGCCGGCATCAACACGGCGTAGGCGAGGGGAAAGGCGGCGAACAGGCCGCCGCCGCCCAGGATCAGCCAGGTCTCGTTGCCGTCCCACACCGGGGCGATCGAGTTCATCGCCTTGTCGCGCTGGTCCCCGGCCTTGAGCGTCGGGAACAGAATGCCGACGCCCAGGTCGAACCCGTCCATGACGATATAGGCGAAGACGGCGAAGGCCAGCAGGCCGGCCCAGACCAGGGTCAGATCAACGGTCATGATCGGTCTCCTCGCCGGTCGGGATGGGGCGGTCCGGGTCGATGGCGGGGGCGGGGGTGATGCCCGCCGTGCGGATCGGGGTTTCCGCCACGCCCGGCTCGTCCCGGTGCGGCGCATGGCTCATCAGACGCAGGATGTAGAAGACCCCGGCGCCGAAGACGGTGAAATAGACCACGGCGAAGGCGGCCAGGGAGGTTGCGACGGCGGGCGCCGCCAGGGGCGCAGCGCTGTCGGCGGTGCGCAGCAGCCCATAGACGGTCCAGGGCTGGCGGCCGACCTCGGTGGTGATCCAGCCCGCCAGCACGGCGACGAAGCCCATCGGCCCCATGATCAGGGCGAAGCGGTGCAGCCAGGGCGCATCGTAGAGGCGTTTGCGCAGGCGAGCATATAGCCCCCAGAGCCCCAGCAGCAGCATGGCCATGCCCAGGCCGACCATGACGCGGAAGGACCAGAAGACGATCTCCACCGGCGGCCAGTCGGCGCGGGCGATGGTGTCCAGACCGGCCAGGGGCGCGTTCGGATCGTGCTTCAGGATCAGGGACGACAGCTTGGGGATCTCGACCGCGCCGTGGACGGTGGCCGCCTCGCGGTCAGGAATGCCGAACAGGATCAGCGGCGCCCCGTCCGGGTGGCTTTCGAAATGGCCTTCCATCGCCATGACCTTGGCGGGCTGATGCTCCAGGGTGTTCAACCCGTGCATGTCGCCGATGAAGATCTGGACCGGGGCGGCGACCAGGATCATGCCCATGGCCATGGCGAACATCTTGCGCGCCCCCTTGTTGGTCCGCTCCTTCATCAGGTGCCAAGCCCCGACAGCGCCGACCACCAGGCCGGTGGTCAGATAGGCCGCCAGCAGCATGTGGGCGAGGCGATAGGGGAAGGAGGGATTGAAGACGATCTTGAACCAGTCGGCCGGTACGAACTGGCCGACCTCGTTGATGGCGTAGCCTTGCGGCGTCTGCATCCAGCTGTTGACCGACAGGATCCAGAAGGCCGAGGCGAAGGTGCCGATCGCGACCATCAGGGTGGCCAGGAAGTGCAGCTTCTTGCCGACGCGGTTCAGGCCGAACAGCATGACGCCCAGGAAACCGGCCTCCAGGAAGAAGGCGCTGAGCACCTCATAGGCCATCAGGGGGCCGATGACCGGCCCGGCCTTGTCGGAGAAGACCGACCAGTTGGTGCCGAACTGGTAGGACATGACCAGACCCGAGACGACGCCCATGCCGAAGGCCACGGCGAAGATCTTCAGCCAATATTTGAACAGGTTCAGATACAGGTCCCGCCCCGTCTTCAGCCACAGGGCTTCCAGCACGGCCAGATAGCTGGCGAGGCCAATGGAGAAGGCCGGAAAGACGATGTGAAAGGCGACGGTGAAGGCGAACTGCATCCGCGCCAGGATCAGGGCGTCAAGTTCCATGGTGTGGTCTCACCCGATCAGGCCGAGCGCGCCGGCGCTGCGGTAAAGCATATAGAAAGCGACGACGAAGATCAGCCCGGCGAACACCGTGTTCAATAGACCCTTTTGTCCCGACAGGGCTTTCGCGAGCCGTGCGCCGACCAGACCGCCCAACACCCCGCCGCCGATGAAGACGGCCGCGAGGGGCCAGTCGACCCAGCCGTCCAGGGCGTAGTTGAAGGCCGTGGTCAGGCCGAAGGCCGTCACGCCGACCAGCGACGAGCCGACCGCATAGTAGATGGGCATGCGGGTCGAGACCATCAGTCCAGGGACGATCAGAAACCCGCCGCCGATGCCGAAGAAGCCGGACATGATCCCCGTCAGGGCGCCGGCTCCGACGAGCTTCGGCGCATTGCCCGGCGTCAGGACCACGTCGGGGTCCCCCGAGGCCGAGCGGCCCCTCAGCATCAGCACCCCGACCACCAGCATCAGCGCGGCGAACAGAGCCAGCAGCTTCTGACCGTCCACCGCCTTGCCCAGCGTGGAGCCGAGAAAGGCGCCGAAGACGCCGGCCAAGGCGAACAGGCCGGCGATCTTCCATTTCACCGTGCCGTGGCGCGCGTGGTTGAGCAGATTGGCGAAGGCGTTGGCGGCCACGGCGAAGGCGCTGGTGCCGATCGCCAGATGCGGATCCTTGACCCCCACCAGATAGACGATCAGCGGCACGGCCAGGATGGACCCGCCGCCGCCGACCAGGCCGAGGGTGAAGCCGACGAGCGAGCCGGCGCCGGCGCCGAGGCCGTACTGCAGCGGAGACAGGTCCATGATCAGGCTCAGGCGACGGCGGGACGAGGCTGAGGCGCGGGCTCGATGTGCTGGGGGTGGGCCAGCCATTCTCGGCCCTTCAGCATGCCCAGCCAATAGATCTCGGGCAGGGCCTGAGCCTTCAGATGCCAAGCCAGACGGGTCGGCTTGGTGCCGTCGAGCATCCATTTCGGGAAGCTGGGCAGGAGCTTGCCGCCATAGCCGAACTCGGCCAGCACGATCTTGCCGCGCTCGACCGTGAGTGGACATGAGCCGTAGCCGTCATAGACCGCCCGCATCGGCTGGCCGTCCAGCAGCGACAGGATGTTCTCGGCCACCACAGGCGCCTGTTTGCGGGCGGCCGCAGCGGTCTTGGCGTAGGGCGCCGAGCAGGCGTCGCCTAGACCAAAGACGTTTTCGAACCGCTTGTGGCGCAAGGTGGCGTCGTCCACCTCGATCCAACCGCTGTCGGCGGCCAGCGGACTTTCGCGGACGAAGTCGGGCGCGGTCTGCGGCGGGCAGACGTGCAGGAAGTCGAACTCGCGCCGCGCCTGGCGCACTTCGCCGTCCGCGCCCGTTACGGCGAAGGTCGCGACCCGCGCCGGGCCGTCCACCGCGACGAGTTTCGATCCGAAGTTCAGGTCGATGCGGTATTTGCGGACATATTCCATCAGCGCCGGGACGTAGTCCTTGACCCCGAACAACGCCGGGCCGGCGTTGTGGAATTCGATCTCGATGTCGTTGCGGCCGTTGTCGCGCCAGTGGTCGGCCGACAGATACATGGCCTTTTGCGGGGCGCCAGCGCATTTGATCGGCATGGGCGGCTGGGTGAAGATCGCCCGGCCGCTGCGCATCGCCTGCACCAGCTTCCAGGTATAGGGCGCAGTCTCGTAGCCGTAGTTGGAGGTGACATTGTTGCGTCCCAGGGTTTCGGCCAGGCCAGGGATGGCCGCCCAGTCCAGCTTCAGCCCCGGCGCCGCGACCAGCATCCGGTAGCCGATCCAGCGGCCGTCGGTCAGTTCGACGCGATCATGCACAGGGTCGAAGGCCGCGACCGCGCCCCGCACCCACTGGGCGCCTTGGGGGATCAGGTCCTCGGTGCGGCGCTGGGTCCGCTCGGGCGTGAAGACGCCGGCGCCGACCATGGTCCAGCCGGGCTGATAGTAGTGATGTTCGGACGGCTCCACGATGCGAACGTCGAGGCCCGGGCGGCGGCGCAGGAGGCTGGCGGCCGTGGCGATGCCGGCGGATCCGCCGCCGACGATCAGGACATCGCAGGAATCCAGGGGGGCGTATTGGGCGCTCATGACGCGGCTCCTTCAAGACGGGGACGCAGGGCGCCGAGGTCGTAGCCGGCGCTCTTGGCGCGGGCGATCAGATGATCGGGGCTCTCCGAACCGGCGTTCGTGAGCGCCCACAGGGTGGTGGTGCGCGTGCCGGTGCGGCAGAAACCGAACACGGGCTGGGGCAGGTCAGCCAGAGCCTCGCGGAAGTCCGCCACGTCCTGGTCGGAGATGGCGCCGCCGACCACGGGAACGTGGGCGAAGGCCAGGCCGGCGGCCTCGGCGGCCTGGCGCAGAGCCTCGGCGCTGGGCTGGCCGGGCTCCTCGCCGTCGGGTCGGTTGGAGATCACCGACCGGAAACCCTGGGCCGCGATGGCGGGCAGGTCTTCCGGGGCGATCTGGGGCGAGGCGGATAGGGCCTCGTCCAGGGGGCGGATATCCATGGCTTTGTCTCCCTAGGGTCTTTTCTGGTTCAGGCGTTTCGGTCGAGCGTCAGGCGGAACAGCGCCATGCCGGCCACGAGGGCGCCGACGAAGACGAAGGCCTGCCAGGCGCCGGTCGTCAGGGCCGCCAGCGCCGGGCCGGGGCACAGACCGACCAGCCCCCACCCCAGGCCGAACAGGACGGCGCCGCCGACCAGCGGCGTGTCGATGCTCCGGCTCTCGGGGACGTGGAAGGTCTCGGCCGCGACCGGCGTCTCCATGCGACGGCGGATCAGATAGGCGATGGCGGAGGGGATCAGCGCCCCGCCCATGACGAAGGCCAGCGAGGGGTCCCAGACGCCCGTCACATCCAGGAAGGCCAGGACGCGGGCCGGATTGATCATGTCGGACACCACCATGCCGGCGCCGAACAGCAGGCCGCACAGGACGGCGACGATCAGCCGGTTCATGCCAGGCCTCCCAACAGGTGGCGGGTGACGAAGACGGTCAGGGCCGCAACCGCCATAAAGACGCCGGTGGCGACGATGGAGCGGGGCGACAGGCGAGCCAGGCCGCAGACGCCGTGGCCGCTGGTGCAACCCGAGCCCCAGCGGGTGCCGAAGCCGACGATCAGGCCGCCGAGCACCAGCAGCCAGATGTCCGAGGTGATCTGCACCTCGGGCCTGCGGATCAGCGCCGAGGCCAGGGCCGCACCGCCCAGCAGGCCGGCGATGAAAAGCAGGCCCAGGGTGCGCGGCGCGCCTTTCGACAGGCCGGTCGCCGCGGCGGTCAGGCCGGAGATCCCGGCCACGCGCCCATTCAGCAGCAGATAAAGGCCGGCGGACAGGCCGACCAGGAGGCCGCCGGCCAGCGGCCAGACGAAGGAAATGGGTTCAAGCATGGGGGGCTCGCCTCACAGCGCGTTCAGCGGGACCTTGAGGTAGCGCACCCCATTGTCCTCGGGCTCGGGCGGGCGGCCGCCGTTCATGTTCACCTGGACTGACGGCAGGATCAGCCTGGGCATGGGCAGGGTGGCGTCGCGCTGGGTGCGCATGGCCACGAACTCGTCCTCGCTGACGCCGTCGCGGATATGGATGTTGCCGGTGCGCTGGGCGCCGATGGTGGTCTCCCAGGCGAACTCGGTCCGGCCCGGAGGCGCCTTGTAGTCGTGGCACAGGAAGACCCGCGCCTCGTCCGGCAGGGAGGTCAGGCGATGGATCGAGCGATACAGGGTCCCGGCGTCGCCGCCGGGGAAGTCGCAGCGCGCCGTGCCGGAGTCGGGCATGAACATGGTGTCGCCGGGAAAGACAGCGTCGCCGATGACATAGGCCAGACAGGCCGGGGTGTGGCCGGGCACATGCAGCACCGTGGCCTTCAGCCCGCCGATCTCGAACCGGTCGCCGTCGTTGAACAGATGGTCGAACTGGCTGCCGTCGCGGTGGAAGTCGGTCCCTTCGTTGAATATCTTGCCGAAGACCGCCTGGACGGTGAGGATCTCATGGCCGATGGCCAGCTGACCGCCGAGCTTTTCTTGGAGATAGGGCGCCGCCGACAGGTGATCGGCGTGGGCGTGGGTCTCCAACAGCCACTGGACCGTGAGACCTTCGGATTTCACGTAATCAATGAGGGCGTCCGCCGAGGCGTGGGCGGTGCGGCCGGACGCCGGATCGTAGTCGAGCACGCTGTCGATGATGGCGCAGACGTCGGAGCCGGGATCGCGCACGACATGGCTGACGGTGAAGGTGGCCTCGTCGAAGAATGACCTGACGACAGGGCGCTGGCGAGGATCGCCCAGCGCGGCGCGCACGATGTCGGCGGCGTGGTCGCGGGCGGGATCGGGGATGGGCGAGGACATGGCGTGTCTCCGTTTCGGTGACTCAACACATATACCCATTCATAGTTCGTGCAAGTATGTATTTTAATGTAGCGGAAACGGTGGGAAGCGCTTAGCTTGCGGCTATGGAAACGATCGACACCGGGCCAGCCGTCTATCCCCCCGCAATGCGCGCCCTGCGCATCAACGATACGGCGCCGGACTTCAGCGCGCGCACGACGCAGGGCGAAAAGCGCCTCAGCGACTACCGTGGACGCTGGCTGGTGCTGTTCTCGCATCCGGCGGACTTCACGCCGGTCTGCACCAGCGAGTTCGTGGCCCTGGCCCGGCAGGCCGACGCCTTCGCGGCGATCGACTGCGATCTGATGGCCCTGTCGGTGGACAGTCTGTATTCTCACCTGGCCTGGCTGAAGGACATTTACCGCCGCTTCGGCGTGAAGGTGCCGTTCCCGATCATCGAGGATCCTTCCATGGCCATCGGCCACGCCTTTGGCATGGTGGACGCCGGCTCGAGCGACAGCGCGACGGTGCGCGCCACCTTCGTGATCGATCCCGAAGGCGTGGTGCGCGCCATCAGCTGGTACCCGATGAACATCGGCCGCTCGGTTGATGAGCTGCTGCGTCTCGTCACCGCCTTGCAGACCTCGGACCGTGAGGCGGCCTCCACGCCGGCGGGCTGGACGCCCGGCGACGCTCTCCTGGAGCCGGCCGCCACCACCCTGGACGCCGCCATCGCCGACGGTGACGGCGATGCGCCCTGGTACTACCGCGAGCGCCGCGCATGACCGACGATCAAGCGGCCGCCATGGAGCGGTTGAAGGAAAAGGCGCCGGAGGCCGCAGAGCTGTTGCGCCAGCTGGCCAACGCCAACCGGCTGCTGATCCTGTGCCACATCGCCGAAGAGGAGCGCTCGGTGGGTCAGCTCGAGGCGGATCTGGGCATCAAACAGCCGGCGCTGTCCCAGCAACTGGCTGAGCTGCGCCAGTACGGTCTGGTCAAGACGCGTCGTCAGTCGCGCTCGATCTTCTACTCGATCGCCGACGAGCGGGCGCAGGCGGTCATGGGCATGCTTTACGAAATCTTCTGCGGCGACCCGAAGTCGGTCGGCGCGCGCGCCGCCGCTCCCGCGCCTCTTCCATCGACCATGCCTCGTGGCGACACGGCGCAATTCGCGCGCATCACCGCCGTTGCGCGTCGCTGACGGCTAACCCGCACAGGAGAAACCCATGAAGGGCTTCATCGACAATATCGAACGTCTGACCGAGGAGAACACAGACTTTCGCCGCGTTCTCTACACCGGCCACAATCTGCAACTCGTCCTCATGGCCATTCCGCCCGGTCAGGAGATCGGTGAAGAGGTCCACGACGACCGCGACCAGTTCTTCCGCATCGAGGCCGGTGAGGGCGAAATCTGGATCGACGGCGTTCGTCATGCCGTGAAGGCGGACGACGGTGTCATCGTCCCTCAGGGCGCCCGGCACAATGTGGTCAGCACGGGTTCCGAGCCGCTTCGGCTCTACACCCTCTATGGCCCGCCGGAGCATCTCGACGGGACGGTTCACGCCACGGTGGAAGAGGCCTCCGCCGACCACGAGCACTTCGACGGCCGCACGACCGAATAACCGTCAGGGGCCGACGTCGTCCGCATCGGCGCGCCGGTCGTCGGGCCGCGGCAGGTGCAGGGCGATGCCCAACGCCTCCGCCAGACGGGTGTCGCGACGATAGATGTCATCGCGAAAGGCGACGCGGCCCTGGCCGTCCAGGAAGGCGGTCCAATACAGCAGACGCACGTCGATCGGCCGACCGGTCGCCACCCGGACGGTCTGGCCGCTGTCCAGCGCGGCGTCGAAGCGGGCGAGCCTCTCGGGGTCGGGCGCCAGGAGAAGGCGGGCGAAGCCGACGGCGTCCTGCACCCGCACGCAGCCGTGACTGAGATGGCGGAAGCTCTGGTCGAACGCGCCCCGAGACGGGGTGTCGTGCAGGAAGATGGCGTAGCTGTCCTGAAGCTCGAACTTGACCTGGCCCAGGGCGGCATTCGGACCCGCGCGCTGAACCACCATGCCGTTCTGGATCGTCATGTTGTTCGCCCGCATATAGGCGGCGCCACGCGGCAGGATCTCGCGCTGGGCGATGGAGGTCGGCACCGTCCAGGGCGGATTGGCGACGACCGAGGCGAAGGGCCGTTCGAGGCTGGGCGTCGCATTGTCGGCGTCACCCGTCACGACCCGCATCGAATGCACGGGCCGACCGTCCTTCCAGTAGACCATGATGGAGGCGGCGGTGTTCACCTCGATCCGCTCCGGGGCGACGTCTCTCTTTAGCCAACGGCGGCGTTCCAGATTGAGCGCGATCTGGCGCGCACGGGCCTCGGCCGAAATCGACAGGGCGCGCTGGGTCGCCGGGCCGATGCGGGCGTCCGCCTCCAGACCGTGGCGCACTTGGAACGCCCGAACGGCTTCTTGCAGAACGGAGCCGTAGTCACCGCCCGACGGGCCGATCATGGAGGCGGCGGCGTCGCTGAGATCGCCTTCGACCCGAAGGCGCGGCAGGAGGGCGGGAAGGCGGGGGTCGGACGCAAACGGTTCGATCGTCGCGCCCAGGGCGAAGGGCGGCCAGCCGCCGCGGTCGGCGATGGCGCGATAGCGGAGGAAGCCGTCGCACAAGCCCTGATAGCCGCGGTCCTGGGGCGCGAGGCCCGCCATCGTCTCGGCCAAGGTTCCGTCGTCGACCGCCTTCGCCAGCAGCGGCGGCGTATCGACCTGGTTGCGACCCATTTCCCAAAGGGTCTCGACGGATGCCGGGTCGACCCGGCCATGGGCGAGCGCCTCGGCCAGGGTCAGGACGGCCTGCGTCAGTTCGGCTTCACTTAGGGCCAGACCGTCGGGCGCTGATAGGCCGTGGCGGTCCGCCAGGGCCAAGGCGTCCATGGCTTGCCGGCGCGCTGGCCCCGCCCAGGCCGGGCGTCCGCCGCGGGCGGCGTAGAAGGCTGCGGTCAGGGCGGTGATGTTCGATGTCGCGGGCGCCGACGCGGCTCGCGCGGTCGTCGAGAGCCAGAGCGGCGCCGCGGCCGCCGCGAGCAGGTGTCGGCGGTTCAGGGTGAAGGAGCGACGGTCGGCCATGCCGCCGACACGGCAGGGTTCACCTTAAGGCAGGCTTAAGGTTGGCCGGTCCGCCAGCCCCAGCGCGCGAAGATGGCGGCCCCCTCGTCGGACTTCAAAAAGTCGAGGAACGGCTGGGCGTCGGCGTCCTGGCGGCCGGTCTCGGTCACAACAGCGCCGGCGTCGCGGTAGATGCGATAGGGCTCTTCGACCTCGACCACATCGGCGAGGTCCGGATTGGCGACCTGCCAGATGCCCCAGATGATCCACGCGTTCAGCGTCGGGTCGTCGATCCAGGCTTGTCGGGCCTCGGCGCTGTTGCGGGCGTAGACGACGATGTTGCGACGCAGCGCGCGCACCTTGGCGATGTCGCCGGTGCGACCGGCCATGTCCTCCCACAGGCCGTTCTGGCCCGCGCCGTTGACGACCAAGACACGGCGACCCGGCTGGAAAAGATCCTCCAGGCCGCCGATGCCGTTCGGATTTCCCGGCCGAACGAGAATGGAGGCGGTGCGCAAATAGAGCGGCTCGACCGCCTCGGCGCGGATGCGGCCCTCCAGAGCGCTGACGAAGTCGGTCATCATCGTCTCGGAGCCTGAGAAGATCAGGTCGCCGTCCGCCTTGGCCTGGCCCAGCCATTGGGGCGTGGGTCCGGCGACGACGGCCACGGCGCGACCGGTGCGCGCTTCATAGGCCTTCGCCGCTTCGCGCATGGCGGGGGCGGGGCCGCCCGGACCGTAGACATGTAGAGGATCGGCGGGCGTCTGGGCGTGGGTGGCCAGGGCCGTCGCGCTCAAAAGGGCGGCTAGGGCCAGGGTGGAAAGACGCATCAAGAGTTCTCCTGGGGCGGGGCGAAGTGATTGGCGGGGATCTTGAAATAGATGCGGCCGTCCTCGGCGGGTGGCGGCAGCACCCCGCCGCGAATGTTCACCTGAAGCGCGTAGAGCATCAGGTTCGGCAGGGGGAGGGTGGCATCCCGGCCGTCGCGAAGCCGCACGAAATCCGCCTCTCCGCGTCCGCCGCCGACATGGATGTTGTCCGCCTTCTGCTCTCTCACGGTGCTGAAGCAGGCGGGCTCGCGGCCATCGGGACCGTAGTCGTGGCCGACGAAGACGCCGGTCTCCTCGGGCAGGGCCAGGATGTCCTGGATGCTTCGATAGAGGGCCTTGGAGTCGCCGCCCGGAAAGTCGGCGCGCGAAGTGCCGGCATAGGGCATCATCAGGGTGTCGTGGACGAAGGCGTTGCCGCCGATCACATAGGTGATTGACGCCAGGGTGTGGCCTGGGGAGAAGATGACCCGCCCCGGCAGGTCGCCGACAGCAAACGTATCACCGGCCTTGAAGAGACGGTCCCACTGGCGCCCGTCGGCCGGGAAGTCGTTGTCCAGGCCGTAGATGTCCTTCCACAGCTTTTGGACGCCGATGACTTTTTCGCCGATCGCAGTGGGGGCCTCCAGCTTCTCGTTGAGGTAGGGCGCGGCGGAGAAGTGGTCGGCGTGGGGATGGGTGTCCAGCAGCCATTCGACGGTCAGGCCTTCCGCCTTGACGTAGTCCAGGATGGCGTCGGCGTTGCGGGTCGAGGTCGCCGCGGCCTTCTCGTCGAAATCCCAGACCGGATCGATGATCGCGCATTTGCGGCTGACCGGGTCGGAGACGACATATTGCCAACTGCCGGTCTTCTTGTCGTGGAGCGCCGCGATGCGCGCTCCGCCGTGGTCGATGATCTGCATGAAGGCTCCGTTTGGTTTGCGAAGAAAAGGGCCGGACCGCTTGCGCGGCCCGGCCAGCGTCCGATCAGGCGGCTTTCGGGGCGTCGGGGAGGTCGCGCGTCGAGAAATACCAGTCGGTGTAGACGTAACCCTCGGAGGCGCGGGCCTCAGCCGCCTCGGCGGTCTTGGGTGGGGGGACGATGGCCGGTTGGCCAGGGCGCCAGTTCTCAGGCGTCGCGACCCCGTTGGCGTCGGACGCCTGGAGCGCGGTGAGCAGCCGAACGAACTCTTCGATGCTGCGGCCATTGCTCATGGGATAGTAGACCATGGCGCGCAGCTTGCCTTCCGGATCGATCAGGAAGGTGGCGCGAACAGCCGAAGTGTCGGCCGCCCCGGGGTGGATCATCCCGTAGGCCTGGGCCACCTCCATCTTCAGATCCTCGATGATGGGGAAGGGGATTTCGACGCCGAACTTCTCCTTGATGTTCCGGGTCCAGGCCAGGTGCGAGAAGATGCTGTCGATCGAGAGCCCCAGGAGCTCGCAGTTCATCGCGGCGAACTCATCCGCGTGCTTGGCGAAGCCGATGAACTCGGTCGTGCAGACCGGGGTGAAGTCCGACGGGTGGGAGAAGAGGATCAGCCATTTGCCGCGGTAATCGGCCAGGCTGCGATCCCCGTGCGTGGTGCGGGCGTGAAAGTCGGGGGCGGGTTCGTTGAGGCGGGGCAGTCCGGTCATGTCGATGTCTCCTTCAGACGTCACATTGAACACTTACATACACACTTACACAAACTAATAGTTCTTATGGCTAGGGAAGGTTCCGTCTATGCCGAGCCCGTCAGTTCACAACCAGGGCATATCCAGCCTGCTGGTGGTGGATGACCGTCATCAGGGCGGCGAGATCGACGCTCACGCCCGGTTCGAGGTCGGCTTGCATTATGCCGTTCCCCGCCATGGCCTGGCCGCACAGCCGAACCTGGACGCCGGCGGCGATGAGGCTGCGGATCAGGGCGCTGTTGGGGTTGGCGTCCCCCTTGCCGCGTGCGGCCCAGGCGGCGTCGGACAGGACCGCAGGGGTGGCGGCGCCGTGCAGGACGACCACGATCTGACGATGGTCGGCGTCCACGCCGCCCGCCGCCAGCATATTTGCCAGCCGTGCGACGCGATCCAGTCCCTTCAGCGGCTTGTCGTCCGGACCGCCCTGGGAAACGTCGAAGATGACGCGATAGACGCGCGAAGGATTCGGCTGTTCGCCGGCCTCGGGCAAGGGCTTGAAGCCGCCGAAGCCAGAGACAGCCTGGGCGAAGCTTGGGGAGGCCGCCAGGGAGGCGGCCAGGGACAGGGCGAGGAGGAGGGTTTTCATGGCGAGTTCCGGTGTGCAGGCGCTGGGGGTCAGGGACGGCGGGCCACGAGATCGATCAGGGCGGACCGGCCGCTGTGGCCGGCGCCTTCGGAGACGTCGCTGTCGTGGCTATTCAGATGCAGGATGTCGAAGTCGGCGAAGGCGTCGCGGAGCAGCGCCTCGGTGTAGAGGTTCTCGACCTGCCCCGGGCCGCCCGTTCCATAGGCGATCTGTTCCGGCCGATAGCCCTGCAGCAGGATCAGGCCGCCAGGCTTCACGGCCGCCCTCATACGCTCGAAAAGTCGGTCGCGCTGGGGAGGCGGGGCGAACTGAATGAAGACGGCGACCACGACGTCGAACGCATCCTGCGGCCAGGCCCAGGTCTCGAGGTCCGCCAGCTGGGCGTCCAGTGTGACCCCGCGTCGCTCGGCCAGGGCGAGGGCCTTCTCGATCGCGCGTGGGGCGATATCCGTGGTGGTGACGGCCAGACCCTGTTCGGCGAGCCACACGCCGTTTCGCCCCTCGCCATCGGCGACCGCCAGAGCGGTCATGCCGGGCTGGAGCCGCGCGATCTGAGCGGCCAGAAAGGCGTTGGGCGCCTCGCCGAACAGATAGTCCTGGCGGTCATAGCGGCTGTTCCAGAAGTCGCGGGCGGCGACGGGGTTCATAAGGTGTTCCTTCAAATGATGAGGACGCTGGCGGGCAGTTCGGTCTCGCCAGGCGTATGGTCGGCGAACCAGGATTCAAGCGCGCCCACAGTGTCGATGTCGAGCGTCCGGCGGTCTCGCCCGTAATGTTCGGGCACCCCCTGGGCGGTGACGAAGGCCACCGGATAGTCCGCCTCCGGCTCGAAAGGGCGGTCCCCGACCAGCAGGCGATCAAGGCGCTGTCCCTTCGGGTTCTCCAGCTTCACGAAGGCCGTCAAGCCCCGGCAGCGTTTGATATAGCCGCCCATCTGTTCGTACGGGTCGCCGGCGAAGGTGCGCTCCAGATTCTCTTCCAGCATCGCCTTCAACTCGGCCCCGGTCAGCGTCGTGCGTGAGATGGGCGGGTTCATCGGCGCCATATTGTAGAGGTCGCCCAGAGTGACCGGACCCGGCGCGACGGGCGCGCCGTAGCGCCAGCCGTTCGAGAAGGCGATGTTCACGCCCGCTGCCTGCGCCGCCGCCGCCAGCAGGACGTCGTCCATCGGCGCGCTGGCCATGGCGTAGCGGTGAAGGGGGATGGCCGTGCGGCCGATGACGCGCGCCAGACGCTCCCGCTCGGGAGCCAGGGCCGTCACCACCAAGCCAGCGACTTGATCGTCTTCGGGGCCAGCGTCCACGGCTATGAGCCGATGGCGGCGCAGGGACACGCGGCCCTCTGCAATCTCCAGGTCCAGCCGGCCGATATAGGCGCCGTGGCAGCCGGACTGAATGATCAGGGTGTCGCCGACGCGGGCCGGCTCGTGCAGGCGATTATGGGTGTGGCCGCTCAGGATCACGTCGATGCCCGGCGTCTCGGCGGCCAACTTCAGATCCTGCGGAAAGCCCAAGTGCGACAGCAGGACGACCAGATCGACCTTCTCCTCGTGGAGCTGGTGCAGTTGCTCCCGGGCTTCGGCCACACCCATTTCAAACCGCACGCCTTCAGAGAAGGCGGGGGGCATCGTCTTGTCGACGATGGGGCAGGCCAGGCCGATCACGCCGATCCTCAGACCGCCGCGCTCGAACACCCATCGCCCGTCGAACACCGGCGCGCCGTCGTCCTTGCGAAAGACATTGGCGGCCAGCACGGGATACTCCAGTCGCGCCGCCAAAGCCTTGAACCCCGCGGGGCCATAGGCGAATTCCCAGTGCGCCGTCATGGCGTCGATCTTCAGGGCGTTCATGATCGGAACCAGCGCCTCGCCCCGGCTGGCGACGGCGACCCGCGTGCCATGGAAGGTGTCGCCGTTGTCCAGGGTCAGGCATGGACCTTCGGCGCGCGCCTCTTCGAAGAGGCGCGCGATGCGGGCGACCCCGCCCAGCCGTTCGAACCGCCAGCCGCCTTCGGTGCGCACCAGTTCGGGATGCGGTTCGAGATAGCCGTGCAGGTCGTTCAGCTGGAGCAGGGTCAAGGTGGTCATGGTCGGTCTCAGCGCAGCGGTTGTCCGGAGCGGATACGACCGATCACCGCTTCGAGTTGCGCCTGGGGCATGCCGCCGGGGATCAGATTGCCGTTGATGATAAAGGCGGGCGTGCCCTGCAGGGCCAGGGCCGCCGCTTCTCGGCCGTTTCGGTCGAGCACCGCGTCGATGTCTGCGCGGTGATCGGCCAGGTCCTGATTCAGGCGCGCCATGTCCACGCCGGCCGACTGGACCAAACGTGTGATGTCCGCCTGGTCGGCGATGGGCGAGGGCGACAGCATGAAGGCGTTGTGGACGGCCTCGTACTTGCCTTGGTAGGCGGCGGCCAGGGCGGTCCGGGCGGCGGTCTCCGACACGTCGCCGAAGATCGGCCAGTCCTTGTACAGGACGCGCACCTTCGGGTCCGCCTTCAGCAGGCCGTCGATCTCCGGCTGCATCTTCTTGCAGTAGGGGCAGTTGTAATCGACGAAGCCGATAATGGTCACATCGGCGTTTTCGGCGCCGATGAAGGGCGCAGCGGGATCCCGTAGCAGATCGTTGAAGCCGACCTGGGCGATGGCCGGCATGTCTTGTCCGGAGGCGGCGGAAGGGCTGGCGGGCGCCGCGCCGTTGTCGGCGTCGGCGGGGCCGCAGGCGGCGAGCGCCAGGACGGCGGCGAAAGCGGGGGCGAAGGTGCGGTTCATGGAAGCTCCGTGAGGCGAGGGGTCAGTGCAGACGCGCGATTTCGGTCGCGATCTGTTCGGGGGCGATTTCCCCCATGTGGGCCTTGGCCAGACGGCCGTCGGCGTGGAGGAACAGGGTCACCGGAATGCCGGCCGTGCCGTAGTGGCGCGGCACCGCCATGGCCTCGTCGAACAGGACATGGTCGAGGGCCAGCCCCTGGCTCTTCAGGAAGGCGCGAACACCGGCCTCGCCCTCGCCCTGGTTGACGAAGAGGAAGCGCACATTCGGATGGGCTTTTTCGGCCTGGGCCAAAGCCGGCATCTCGCGCCGGCAGGGCGGGCACCAAGTGGCCCAGAGATTGATCACCGTGGGCCGGTCGCCCGGAGCGGAGAGGTCGATGGGCGGGGCGTCCATCGCGGCCAGCGTCAGGGCGGGCGGCGCCATGGGCTGCGTCGCCGAGGCCAACTGATGGGCGGTGGTCCAAACCAGGGCGCTGGCCAGCACAGGCGCAACGGCCCAGGCGCGTTCGCGCGTGGTTCGCAGCAGCAGGATGGTGGCGAGGATCACGACTGGCGCGACCCAGATCCAGCTGAACCCGCCCTGCCAGACCGCGAGCGCCCGCCACGGATCGGCGCCGAAATACTCCCAGTGCGTCGCCACGTGACCGAGGCGGGCGGCCGCCAGACCGCCGAAGACCAGGACCGTGCTCCACAGATTGAAGCGCGGGCTGACCCGGCTGGCCAGCAGTCCGGCGCCGATCATGAAGACGAACACGCCGGCGATGATGGCGAATCGCTCGCCCGACAGGACGAGCGGGCCCAGGGTGATGGCGTTCATGCGGCGGCTCCGGCGCTCTGCAGGGCGGAGGCGACGTCTTCGGCCGACATCTCTCCGATCAGTCGGCTGCCCGGCGCTTCGGTCGCCGAGGGCGACAGGAAGATCATTGTCGGCGGTCCGACCACTCCGTGCCGCTCAAGAAGCGCGCGCGCCTCAGGGGTGCTGCGCGTGACGTCGACCTTGATCAGGTCGGTGTTCGAAAGGCCGGCGATGACGGCGGGGTCCTCGAACACCGTCCGCTCGATCACCTTGCAGCTGACGCACCAGTCGGCGGTGAAATAGACAAGGGCGGGACGTTCGCGCGCGCCGGCATCGGCGACGGCGCGGTCCAGCGCCGTCTGATCCAGCACGACCGCTGCGGTTTCGATCGGCGCGGCGGCTGCGAGTCCAGCGGGACGCGTCAAAGGCTCAAGCGGACGCCACGGGTCGTCCGCCCCGAGACTGAGGCCGACGAGCAGCAACAGGCCCCAGGTCGCGGCCGCCAGGCCGGCGACGCGGGCGACTCCGTTTCTCAGATTCGGGCTCAGCGGCTGGAACAGGCCGAGGGCCGCCGCCAGACCGAGCGCCAGCGCCGCGCCGAAAGCCAGCGTCGCGCTCGGCGGCAGGACGCGGCTGGCCAGCCACCAGGCCATGCCCAGGAAGATGAAGCCGAACAGCATCTTCACCCGGTCCATCCACGGCCCGGCCTTGGGCAGGAAGCGCGCGCCGACCGTGCCGAACACGATCAAGGGCACCCCCTTGCCCAGGCCCAGGAAGAACAGGGCCGCCGCGCCCAGCCCAACGTCGCCGGTCTGGGCGATATAGAGCAGGGCGCCCGCCAGGGGCGCGGTGACGCAAGGGCCCACGATAAGGGCGGAGACGAAGCCCAGACCTGCGGCTGAGGGCAGGGACCGCCGGCCGTCGCCGCCGTCGCGGGAGAGGCGGCTGGTCCAGGTCGAGGGCAGTTGCAACTCGAAGCCCCCGAACATGGAGGCGGCGAGGATGACGAAGACGACAGTCAGAGCGCCCACGGCCCAAACCGACTGGAGCGCCATCTGCAGGTTCTGTCCGGACCAGGCGGCCGCGACGCCCAGGAGGGCGAAGGCGATGGAAAGGCCCAGCACATAGGCGACGGAGAGCGTCAGACCTCGGCGCGTACCGCGCCCGTCCACGCCGCGTCCGATGACGCCGGCCAGGATCGGATACATGGGAAAGACGCAGGGCGTGAAGGCCAGCAGCACGCCAAAGCCGAAGAAGGCGAGCAGGACCCAGGTCGCCCCGCCCTGCAGCGCCAGGCGATCGACGAAGCCCGGGTTGGCGTCCAGAGTGACCGCCGGCGATGACGCGACTGGCGAAGGCGCCGCCGCTCCCTCGTCGCTCTCGGACGGGGGTGCAGCGCCCGGCGCCTGGATCGCCAGCATGGCGGCGGCCTGTGCGGTCTGCGCATCGGCCTCCCGTGCGGCCACCTCGGACTGCGGCCGGGTCGGCACGTCGATGGTGCGCGTCATCGGCGGGTAGCAGATCGAGTCCTCGAGGCAGCCCTGATAGGTGATGTTGACCGACGTCGGCTCGCCCGCCTGCGTCAACGTCTGCGCCGACAGGGTCGCGCGACCCGCGTCATGCCAGACGTCGACGACGCCGAAGCCCGGATCGTCCTTGGTTTCGCCGGCGGCCAGGTCCAGCGGTAGAGACACCTTCCCGCCCGGCGTGCTGGCGACGGTGTGGTCACGATAGAGATAATGGCCAGGCGCGATGTCCCAGGCGAAGGCCAGATCGCCGTCGGCCTCGCGCGTCACCGTCAGAGCGAAGGCCTTGTCGGGCGAAAGCGGAGCCTGACCCAGAGCCGAACCCGGCAGGGCGAAGGACAGGATTGCGAGAGCGGCGGGCAGCAGTCGGCGGAAAAACCTCATGGCCATCTCGTCGGCAAGCGAGCTTAAGTCAGGCTTAAGCCGGAGCTTGCACGTCACACCGCATGAGATTGCTCGCCATAGAAGACGATCCCGTCCTCGCCGACGGCCTCCAGGTCGGGCTCAGCGCCTGCGGCTGGACGGTCGAAGTCGTCGGGCGGGTCGAGGACGCCCTCGCGGCGCTGGAAAGCTCGGCGTTCGATGCGGTCGTGCTGGACCTGGGTCTTCCTGACGGCGACGGCCTTTCGGTGCTGCGTTTCGTTCGAGAGCGCGACATGGATGTCGGCGTGGTGGTCTTGTCGGCGCGCGATGACAGTCGGGACCGCATTGTGGGTCTGGACGCCGGCGCGGACGATTATGTCGGCAAACCGTTCGATCTCGACGAGCTGGCCGCGCGATTGCGCGCGGTGCGGCGTCGCCTGCTCGGACGTTCGACCCCCGCCTTGCGCCACGGCGGGGTGACCATCGATCCCAAGTCGCGTCTGGCTTGGCGTGAAGAGGGGGACCTGCCCCTTTCAAGACGTGAGTTCGCTATCCTGGAGGCCCTGATGGAACGGCCCGCACAGGTCCTCTCGCGCAGTCAGCTGGAAGAACGCCTCTACGGCTGGCAGGAGGAGATCGGCTCCAACGCCGTGGAAGTGCACATCCACTATCTGCGGGCCAAGTTGGGAGCCGGCTTCATCCGCACCGTCCGCGGCGTGGGATACACCCTGCAATGAGCTCGATCCGCCTGCGTCTGTTCGTCACTCTCGCGCTCGTGACCGCCCTGGTCTGGGGCGGCGCGGTCGTCTGGGTCGAAATCCAGACCCGGGCCGAAGTGCAGCGGGTGCTGGACCGGCGCCTGATGGAGTCGGCCCGCATGGTTTCGTCCTTGATGCAGGCCGGCAGCGTGCGCCCCGCGATCCAGGCTCCGGACACCGGGGCCGCCGATGTCTACGACCGTCAGCTCTCCTGCCAGATCTGGTCGCTGGAAGGCGATCTGATCGGTCGGTCGCAAAGCGCGCCTGCCGAGCGGTTGTCGGAAGGGGGCGACGGATTTTCTGAGCGCACGATCCGGGGCGAGCGCTGGCGCGTCTATACGGTGCATGATCGTGACGCCGGTTTCCGGGTCATGGTCGGGGACAATCTGGCCGTTCGCGAACACCTGGTCGGCAATGTCGTCACCGCCTTGATCGGTCCGGCGGTCCTTGGTCTACTGGCCCTCGGCGTGCTGATCTGGTGGTCGGTTGGGCGGGGGCTGGCCCCTATTCGACAAATGACCCGCAGCCTTGCGGTACGCGATGCGGAAGATCTGACGGCGTTGGACGTATCGCCGGACGCCCGCGAACTTCGTCCCTTCGCCCTGGCGCTGAACGACCTGATGTCACGCCTTGGCGCAGCGCGGCGTCGCGAGGCCGAGTTCACGGCCGCCGCCGCGCACGAGTTGCGTACCCCTCTGGCAGGCCTGCGTGTCCAGGCGCAGATTGCGGCGTCGTCTTCGGACGCTGCCGTTCGAAGCCGCGCGCTGGAGCAGATTCAGGCCTCTGTCGATCGCACCGCCCGCCTCGTCACGGGGCTTCTCGCCCTGGCGCGCGAGGACGAGATGCCGGTTAGCGACGAAGATCGCCGCTGGGTGACGCTCCGATCACTGTTTGCGGGAGCGGAAGGCGATTCCCGGGTGTCGATCGTCGAAGGTGACGCCCTGCTGAATGTGGATCCGGATCGCTTCGGGGCAGCGGCCGCCAATCTCCTCGCCAACGCACAGGCGCACGCAGAGTCTTCAATCCTAATCAGCTACGACCCGACTTCCGGCCACTTGATCGTCGAAGACGACGGACCGGGCGTGGCCTTCTCGGATCTACATCGTTTGGGACGGCGTTTTTTCCGCGCGTCGAATGCCCCTTCCGGAGGGAGCGGTCTGGGCCTCTCTATCGTCCTCGCCACTGTGAAGGCCCATGGGGGACAGGTGCAGTTCTTGCGCTCACCAGGAGGCGGTCTTCATGTTGAGGTGACAATTCCGGAGCAGGCGTCGGAGTCTTTGAACAACTCGACCAAGCGAGACTGACGGTATCAACCGGCTTCAGTGGCGTCTGTTGTCGGTTTGATGATACGGTATAATCCAATTGCCTAGTCGCTTGTCATAGCGGTGCTGGTTGGTCTTGAAGCAGAGTTGCCTGCCGATAGATGGCGACATCACTAAAATTTTATTACGTCGAATTTCACCAATGAATTCAACAGCACTGTTCAAGTGACGGTAGCTCGCGCGGTATGGTGCGTGGATTAGAGAAAAGGCGCTGATAAATCAGCGCCTTCTGATCTATTGAAGGATCGAGTGGGAATAATTCTGGCTTTTCTAGGTGTTCGGTAGACCTTGGATGTTGTTCTAAAGCAGCTGTGTCAGCCATATTAGGCGCAGAGCAGCGTCGCTGATGCGGGCTACGAACCGGCGTCTGTTTGGTCCCGCCGGGGCGGCTTCGCTGTGGCTGCGCCGTTGTTAGCTGAGCCGGGCGTCCAGCGGTGTGGGGCGGTGATCGAGTGAGTCTGCTCCGCTAAAACGATCAGGTCGGAACGTTCACAGGCCAACGAGGCTTAGGTATCGGGCGGCTGCAAGGACAGCCGGCGTCGCAGACGCGTGATTAATCATCAATCGGCAGGGAACGCCCTGAATGTACGCCACCTATTGCGGTCCAGCGCCGTTTCCAGGCGAACTCGCCGCGAGTTGGAATCTCGATCCTGTTCTTCTCGCCGCGCTGTTCGCGCTGACCTTGATCCTGCGGCGCGACAGGGTGGGGCTGGCCGGCGTCGCGGTTTTGGCGATCGCCTTTGTCTCTCCGCTCTGCGCCCTGTCGGCGGCCCTGTTTTCAGCGAGGGTCGTGCATCACGTCCTGCTCATCGCCGTCGCGGCGCCGCTTCTGGCCCTGGCGGTCCCGGCCAGACGACCGGGCGGGATCGTCATTCCCTTCGTGGCCTCGACCGCCGTCCTCTGGGCCTGGCATATTCCCGCGGCCTATGACGCCGCCCTGACCAACATCCCTCTTTACTGGGTTATGCAGATATCACTGCTGGGCAGCGCGGTGCTGTTCTGGCGGGCGGTCTTGGTTGGCGAGCGCTCGCCGGTGGATCGCCTGGGTTTCGTGATCGCCGCGTTCGCCCAGATGGGGCTGCTTGGCGCGCTGCTGACCTTCGCCCCCACGTCCCTTTATGCGACGCATAGTTTCGCTCCCCTGGCCTGGGGCATGACCCCGCTTGAGGATCAGGCCCTGGGCGGTCTGATCATGTGGGTGCCGGCGGGAATTCCCTATGCGATCGCGACGGTCTGGATCGCCCGCCAAGGCTGGTCGCGACTGAAGGCGGCGCGCGCATGATCGATTGGCTGATACCCGCCGTTCCGCTGTTCAAGGCGGCCCATATCGTGGCCCTGGTGATCTGGTGCGGAGGGCTGCTGGCCCTGCCGCTGATGTTGACGCGGCACGATCCGGACATCTCGATTGAAGACTATCGCGTCATCCGGAACGCCTCGCATCTGACCTATACGATGTGCGTCACCCCGGCCGCCGTGATCGCGGTGATCGCCGGGACGTGGCTGATCTTCATGCGCGAGGTCTATGTGCCGTGGCTGTTCGCCAAGCTGGCGTTCGTGGCGATGCTGGTGATGGCCCATGGCTGGATCGGTCACACCGTCGCGCGCATCGGCGAAGAGCCTGAAGAGCATAAGCCGCCGCGGCCCTATATTCCGATCGCCCTGGTTCTCGTGCCGATGCTGATGATCCTCACCCTGGTGTTGGCCAAGCCGGCGCTGGCCTGGGTCGTTCTGCCGGAGTGGCTGACGCAGCCCCGGGGCGGTCAGCTCTTGTTCGACACGCCCAGTCGATAGTCGAAGACGAGTTTGCCCCCATGCCAGCCCGTCACCGCCACCACCCCGACACACAGCGCCGAGAGCAGAATGCCGTAGGGCAGAACCGCCGCCTCATAACCATAGAGACGATGTCCCCAGTTCGCCCCGAGCAGCGCCAGCAAGGTCACCGCAATGATGAAATGGGTCCAGGCCGGAGCCCGCGCCCGGATGCCCGACACCATCAGCAGTTCGGCCGTGCCGGACAGGCCCGCGACCATGCCGAACAGAAAGCCCGTGCCGGCGGACCACAGGGCGGCCCGCGCCCAGAAGCCGTCGCCCGTCCACCAGTACAGGGCGTCCGCGCCCAGTGTGCAGAAAGTCAGGGCCACGGGGAAGGCGACGCTCATCGCATGGATCGGGTGACCGAACACCGCGACGCGCGACTCGGTCGCGGAAAACCCAGGCGCGGCCGCAATCGGGTCGATCAGGGCCTCGGCTTCCTCTTCGATCTTGTCCGTCATATCCCGTCCCTGCGGCGTCCCATGGTGGTTCTGACAACGGCGCTGGCGCTGGCGGGTTGCGAGGGAGCCCTGTCGACCGTCGACCCGGCCGGCCCCGCCGCCCGCACCATCGCCCAGATCTGGTGGGTGATGCTGGGCGGGGCCGTCGCCATCTTCGCCCTGGTGATGGCCCTGGTCGCGCTGGCGTTCCGGGCGCGCGGTCCTGTCGACGAGCCGCGGCACGAGCGCCTGTGGGTCGTCAAGCTGGGCATCGCCTTCCCGGTCGTCGTGCTGCTGGCTCTGCTCGCCTACGGGCTGGTGGCGGGCGAGCGATTGCTGCCGAGGCAGGGCGCCGATGTCGTCCGCGTCGGCGCCGAGGCGCGCCGGTCCGCCTGGGCCTTCAGCTACGCCGATGCGCCGGGGCTGAAAACCGACCATGTGCTTCACATTCCCGCCGGACGGCCTGTCGATGTCGCGATCACATCCACGGACGTGATCCACAGCTTCTGGGCGCCGCGCTTGGCCGGCAAGATCGACGCCATTCCCGGCCATGTGAATGTCCTGCGCATCGAGGCCGACGTCCCCGGCGTCTATGCGGGCCGAAGCGCCGAGTTCAGCGGCGTCGGCTACGACGATTTCGCCTTCACCGTGGTCGCCCACGACCCCGCCTCCTGGGAGCGCTTCGTCCGAAGCGGCACGCCATGAACACGCTCCAGCGCCACCGCCGCCTGACCGAAATCTGGTCGTCCGAACCGGGCGCGCGCGGCCTGTTCTCGACCGTCAACCACACCGACGTCGGTCGGATGTTCCTGGCCGTGTCCTTCTTCTTCTTCCTGGTCGGCGGCGTGCTCGCCATGCTGATCCGGGCTCAGCTGGCGACGCCCCATTCGGCCTTCGCGGGGCCGGAGATCTACAATCAGATCTTCACCATGCACGGGACCATCATGATGTTCCTGTTCGCCATCCCGACCTTCGAGGGACTGGCCATGTATCTGCTGCCCAAGATGCTGGGCACGCGCGACCTGGCCTTCCCCCGGCTCTCGGCCTACGGCTTCTGGTGCTATGTCTTCGGCGGCACGATGATGCTGGTGTCGATGGTGCTGGGCATCGCGCCGGACGGCGGATGGTTCATGTATCCGCCCCTGACCGGGGCGATCTATTCGCCCGGCATCAACACCGATTTCTGGCTGATCGGCATCACCTTCGTCGAGATCTCGGCCATCGCGGCGGCGGTCGAGATCACCGTCTCGATCCTGAAATACCGTGCGCCCGGCATGTCGTTGGACAAGATGCCGATCTTCGCCTGGTACGCCCTGGTCACGGCCCTGATGATCCTG
>NZ_JAUSOE010000150.1 GCF_030656255.1 Brevundimonas sp.
AGATAGCCCAGCCGATTCAGCCGCCGCACCGCCGCCGTCGCGCCGGGGATCAGCTTCAGATGTTCGGGCCGGTGCGGATAGCCGGAATCCTCGATCAGGACCCCGTCACGATCCAGAAAGACGGCGGGCAGGCCGGTCATGCGTCATGTCTCAGCAGTTCGGAAAAGGCGGTCATCAGGTGATACAGGCTGGAGGCGGGCACAGCCTTGTCCATCGACGTCCCGTCGGCCTCATAACTGTCGATCCACAGGCCCGGAACCGCAGTCGCCAGATGGGTGGCCAAGGTCGCCTCGATCAGGTCTGCGGCGGCGGTTTCCCCGAAGGTCAGAGCGGTGCGGACAGCCTCGGTCTGAGCCCACAGACGACGCCCGGCGTTGATCGGCGCCCCGGCGGCGTCCATCTCGCGGATCATGAAACCTCCCTTCAGCCCCTGGGCGACGGCGCGGCGATGCAGGGCCTCCGCCGCCTGATCCATGCCTGGGCCGGCGTAGAGACCGGCGATTTCAGCCTGGCGCAACAGCCAGGCCCATTCCTCGAAATGGCCGGGTTCGACGATGTGCCCGACAGCCGGATCCGGTCGCCAATCCTCGGTAAAATATTCGCGGATCGCGCCGTCGATCAGGAAACGGTCGCGACACAGGTCCAGCGACATGCGCGCCGCCGTCTCGAAGACCGGGTCGGGCGCCGTCGCCTGCCAGGCCAGCACGGCCTCCAGCAGATGCATGTGCGGGTTCTGGCGACGCGGCAGGCGGGGCGGCAAGGCCTCCTGCCAGCCGCCGTGCGGGGCCGCCATCAGCGCATTGATCGCCCCCAGGGTCTCCAGCGCCAGGGGCCGGGCCCGGTCTTCGCCCAGCACCCGATGCGCAGCCGCCAGGGCGAAGAGCACGAAGGCCAGATCATACAGGTCCGGCGTCTCGTCCACGACCACGCCTGCATCGTCGGTCGCGGCGACCCACAGGCCGTCGTCGCGGCGACAGGCGGCGATCATCCGGTCCAGACCGGCCTGGGCCACCGCCCGCCCCGGCGCCCAGCCCAGGGCGGCGGCCTCGCAGAAGACATAGATCTGGCGCGCCTGGACCCGGGTGCGGCGGCGCAGTCCGGTCCGCGCCCGGCCTTCGAAATCCAGCTGTTCGAAGAACCGCCCCTGGCCGTCCACGCCCTGTTCGGCCCACAGCGGCAGGGCCTGGTGGAACAACCAGTTGGAGACCTTGGTCTGGGCGGCGGCGAGGGCGGACATGGCGTCGGCTTAGAACATCATCGTTGCAATGGGCAACGCGAAGTGACGCCGCACGGTTTGGTCTCCGCGTTCGATCTTGCTAGGACGGCGGCCATCCTCGCGGCCCGACGTCGGTCCGCCGCCCCCGATCCCCCCCGGATCCTCGTGGAGAGCGCGCCTCATGATCCCCTTCATCGACCTTCAGGCCCAACGCCTGCGTCTCGCCGGCAAGATCGAGGCCGCCGTTCAGGAAGCCGTCGTCGGCGGCGCCTGGGTCATGGGGCCTCAGGTTCGCCAGTTCGAGGCCGACCTGGCCGCCTTCGGTCAGGCCAAGCACGCCCTGGGCTGCGCCAACGGCACCGACGCCCTGGCCCTGCCGCTGATGGCCTGGGGCATCGGGCGCGGCGACGCGGTCTTCGTCCCCAGCTTCACCTTCGCCGCCACCGCCGAGGTCGTGCCCTGGTTCGACGCCGAGCCGGTCTTCGTCGATGTGGACGCCGACACCTACAATATGGACCCCGCCGCGCTGGAGCGCGCCATCGAAGGGATCAAGGCCGAGGGCCGCCTGACCCCGCGCGTGGTCATCGCCGTGGACCTGTTCGGCCAGCCCGCCGACTATCCGGCCATCAAGGCTGTCTGCGACAAGCACGGGCTGAAGCTGATCGCGGATTCGGCCCAGGGCTTCGGCTGCACCATCGCCGGCGACCATCCGCTGAAATGGGCCGACATCACCACCACCAGCTTCTTCCCGGCCAAGCCCCTGGGTTGCTACGGCGACGGCGGGGCGGTGCTGACCGATGACGACGAACTGGCCCAGCTGATCGATTCCGTCCGCGTCCACGGCAAGGCCGTGGCGGTGGACCTCAAGGACCGCACCTTCGACCACGATCCCAAATATCTGAACATGCGCATCGGCCTGAACAGCCGTCTGGACACCATCCAGGCGGCCGTCCTGATCGAAAAGCTGAAGGTGTTCGGTGAAGAGATCACGTGGCGCAACCGGATCGCCGCCCGCTACAATGAAGGCCTGCGCCCCCACGTCGCCAAGGTCCCCGACGTCCCGGCGGGCAATATCTCCAACTGGGCGCAATATACGGTCCAACACCCCGACCGCGACGGCCTGATCGCCCATCTCAAGGCGCACGATGTGCCGACCGCCGTCTATTATCCGATCCCGCTGCACCTGCAGCCGGCCTATGAGCATTTCCCGCGCGGCGCCGGCGGCCTGCCGGTAACGGAACGCCTGATGGACGTGGTCTTCAGCCTGCCGATGCACGCCGACCTGGACGAGGCGACCCAGGACAAGGTCATCGCCGCCGTCGCCAGCTACAAGGGCCAAGCCTGATGCCGAATACTCCCGCCCTCAAGTTCGGCGTCGCCGGCGTCGGCGTCATGGGGCGCAACCATGCGCGCGTCGCCTCCGAGATGCGCGAGTTCGACCTGACTACCGTCTTCGACCCCGACGCCGTCACGGCCGATGGCGTGGCCGCCGCCTATGAGGCGACGCCGGTCACCACGGCACAGGCCTTTGTCGACGCCGGCCTGGACGCCGCCGTGGTCGCCACGCCCAACCGCTTCCACGCCGAGATCGGCGTCGCTCTGCTGGAAAAGGGCGTCCACGTCCTGGTCGAAAAGCCGATCGCCGCCACGGTCGCCGACGCCCAGCGGATGATCGACGCCGCCAAGGCCAACGACCGCGTCCTGATGGTGGGCCAGGTCGAACGCTTCAATCCGGCGGTGGACACGGTCAAGCGCGCCGTCGCCGACGACGAGATCATCTCGATCCAGATCACCCGCGTCGGCCCCTTTCCGCCCCGGATGGGCGAGGTGGGCGTGGTCATCGACCTGGCGGTCCACGACATCGACATCATCCGCCATCTGACCGGATCCGAGATCGTCGAGGTCCAGCCGCAACTGGCCCGCACCCGCGCCGAGCGCGAGGATACGGCCCTGCTGCAGTTCCGGCTCGACAATGGCGTGATCGCCCACATCACCACCAACTGGGTCACCCCCTACAAGACCCGCACCCTGCAGGTCGCCACCAAGACCAAATTCATCGTCGCCGACCTGATCACCCGCCAGGTGACGGAGTATTTCGGGCAGCAGCCCGACGGCTCCTATTCGACCCGCATGCTGAACAGCTGGCCGGCCGAACCGCTTCGGAAGGAACTGGAGGCCTTCGCCCGCGCCATCAACAC
This sequence comes from Brevundimonas sp., assembly GCF_030656255.1. GTDB lineage: Bacteria > Pseudomonadota > Alphaproteobacteria > Caulobacterales > Caulobacteraceae > Brevundimonas. Next base: position 3,415 of record NZ_JAUSOE010000150.1, read on the forward strand.
CGGCGAGACCCCGGCGGTGACGGGTGAGGACGGTCTGCGCAACCTCGAAGTCGCCCTGCGCTGTCTGGGCGAGGCCTAAGGCCCCGCTCCCGCCGCAAAGCCTGACGAAGGAAGAGACATGCGCTCCATTCTCGTTCCCGTCGCCGCCGCTGTTGTCGCCGTGTCCGCCGCCGCCCCGGCCCATGCCGACACCCGCTATCTGTCCTATAACGCCTCGGATCGGATCACCCAGGCCCTGACCAAGGGGATCACCCTGCAGGTCAGGCGCGGCCTGTTCGGGGCGGTCAGCGCCGAGCGGCTGTTCTCGACCACGGCGCGCGGGTCGGCCGACTTCACCCGGGGCGGCCCGAACGAGGCGCGGCGCGTCCTGCCCGAGGGGGCGAACGAGACGGATATCTATGCGATCGACCAGACCGGCGACGGCCGCGGTCTGGCGCGCGCCCTGTGTCCCGGCGCGAACGACGTCTGGGTGGTGATGAGCCGCATACGCGCGCCCCGCCCCCTGACAATGCAGGCGGTCGGCCGCTGGGCCGACGGGACCTACCGCCATTGCGTGACCTTGAGCTACGACTGGCGCGGCGAATGGCAGACGGCGCCGGTTTCGCCGTTTGCGGACACCGATTCCTAGATCCAACCCCTTCCGCCGACGGCGCGCCCTTTCGCCCGCCACGCTTGGTCGTTTATCCTGAAGCCTGAATAGGCGTTCGGAGAGACGGCGATGCGATGGGCCCTGCCCCTGGCGGTTTTGATCGGCGTCGTCGCCGCCCTTCTGACCTGGACCAGACCGGGCGCGTCTGTCCCCTCCGCCGCCGACGCGCCGGTCGCGGTCTATCTGCTCGACAACGGCTTCCACACCGATCTGGCCGTGCCCCGTGCGGCGCTAGAACGACGCGGCGGGCCGCTTGGACAGGCCGTCGCGGCCCTGGCGCCCGGCGACTGGGTCCTGATCGGCTGGGGCGACGCCATCTTCTATGTCGATCAAAGCCCCATCTCTGACCGCCTGCCCGACGGCGCACGCGCCTTCTTCCGGCCCGGCAATCCCTCCGTCATCATGCTGGACCCGGAGCGCCAGGATCCACGCGACCGCTACGCCGCTGACCGACGCGCGGCCCTGCGCCTCCCGCCCGCCGCCTTCGACCGGATGGCGAGGCGGATCGAGTCCTCGCTCGACCTCTCGGACGGCGCGCCGCGTGTCGCGGCCGCTCGTCCCGGCGACGACGCCCGCTTCTTCGCCAGCCGGGAGACCTTTTCGATCCTGCACCTGTGCAACCACTGGACGGCCGGCGTGCTGAACGCCGGCGGGGTGACGATCCGCCCCGCGAAGTCGGTGTTTTCAGGCGAGGTGATGCGCTCCGTAAAAGCGGTGGAACTGGACAGGGCGGCTCCACACGCCTAGACCGCCCGACTTTCGCTTATCCGGCCGGGTCCGAGCCCCGGCGGGCGAACAAGAAGGAGCGGCCGATGGCCCAGAAACAACATACCCGCAATTCCGGCGGCGCCGGTCGCTCTGGAACAGGGCCCAGCCAGCGCCAACTGCGCGCTGGCGAACTGATCCGCCACGCCCTGGTCGATATCCTGCGTGAAGAAGACATCCGCGACGAGGCCCTGGCCGACGTTTCCGTCACCGTGACCGAGGTTCGCCTGTCGCCGGACCTGACACACGCCACCTGTTTCGTCAAACCCCTGGGCGCCGGCGTCGAAGCCGCCGCGACCACCGGCCACGAGAGCGAGATCATCAAGGCGCTGAACGTCCACGCCAAATTCCTGCGCGGCCAGCTGGGCCGCCGCCTGGACATGAAGTTCACCCCCGACCTGCGCTTCCTCCACGACGAAAGCTTCGACACCGCCGGCCATATCGACCGTCTGTTCGACGACCCCCGCGTCCGCGCCGACCTCGAACGCCGCGACGACGAGAGCGAGAGCGACGCATAATGACCCGGCCTCAAGTAGCGCGAAGCGCGGTAGGCCCAGCATCGTGGCCTCAAGCAGCGCGAAGCGCGATAGGCCCAGCATAATGGCCCGCAAGAAGAAGGGCGACGTCGTCGACGGCTGGGTCTGCCTGGACAAGCCGTTCGAGATGGGATCGACCGAAGCGGTCAGCCGCATCCGCCGCCTGTTCAACGCCCAGAAGGCCGGTCACGCCGGAACCCTGGACCCGCTCGCCAGCGGCATCCTGCCCATCGCGTTGGGCGAGGCGACCAAGACCGTGCCGATGATGATGGAGGCGCAGAAGGTCTATCGCTTCACCATCAACTGGGGCGTCTCGACCGACAGCGTGGACCGCGAGGGCGAGATTATCGGCCGCTCCGACGTGCGCCCCTCGGTCGATGCGGTGAAGGCCGCCCTGCCCGCCTTCGTCGGCGAGATCGACCAAACCCCGCCCCGCTTCTCGGCCATCAAGGTGGACGGCGCCCGCGCCTATGACCTGGCCCGCGACGGGGTCGAGTTCGAGCTTCAGGCCCGCCGCGTCACCATCCATTCGGCCGAAGTTTCTGACGCGCCGGACGCGGATCATGTCGAACTGACCATCCGCACCGGCAAGGGCGTCTATGTGCGGTCGCTGGCGCGCGATCTGGCGGCCGTCCTGGGCGCCGAGGGGCATGTTTCGGCCCTGCGGCGCGAGCGGGTGGGACCGTTTCATACCGAAAACGCCGTGACGCTGGATTTTCTCGAGGATTTGGTGCATAGGGGCGCCGCCTCGGAAGGCTTGCTTCCCGTTGCGACCGCCCTGGACGACATCCCGGAGCTGGCCGTGACGGATCAGGACGCCTTCTCGCTTCGGCAGGGACGCCCGATCGTTCTGCTCCCCCGTCAGGTGGAAACCCTCAAGGATCGCCTTTCCGGCGGTTCGCGAACGGTTTCAGCCTTTCAGGGCCAGACCCTCGTCGCACTCTGTCAGTTGCGGGCCGGCCGGTTAGAACCCGACCGCGTTTTCAACCTCTAGGCCCGCGCCATCCGGCAAGGGCCGAGATCCCAAGGCCTCAAGTAGCGCGAAGCGCGATAGGCCAAGAAAGGACTCTTACGATGTCGGTTACTGCTGAACGCAAGCACGAGATCATCGCCGATAACGCCCGCACCGCTGGCGACACCGGCTCGGCCGAGGTTCAGGTCGCGATCCTGTCGGAACGCATCTCCAACCTGACCGAACACTTCAAGACCCACAAGAAGGACAACCACTCGCGTCGTGGCCTTCTGAAGATGGTGTCGCAACGTCGCCGCCTGCTCGACCACCTGAACAAGGTCGACGCCGGTCGCTACCAGGCGCTCATCGCGAAACTGGGCCTGCGCCGCTAAGGCGTCGGATCAGTGTAAGACTGTATTTCGAGGCGCGGGCGGTCACGTCCGCGCCTCGTTGTGCGATTAGAACCAACCTCTTAGACACGACCTGGGTGCCGCAGGACTTTTACGGCGCAGACGCGAGGGCCATGCCGGTCCTCTACCGGGTCTTCCGCGATGGCGCGGCGACCCCTGGATCGAAGGACTGAACGCCCGACGCATCCACCCCCAATGATGGGACCCCGCACGGAATACGCCGTCCGGGATACGAAAGACGAAATATGTTCGATATCAAACGCAAGACGATCGAGTGGGCCGGCCGCCCGCTGACCCTGGAAACGGGCCGCATCGCCCGCCAGGCCGACGGCGCCGTGCTGGCGACCTACGGAGAGACCGTGGTTCTGGCCACCGTCGTCTATGGCCGCTCGCCCAAGCCGGGCCTGGATTTCTTCCCCCTGACCGTCAACTATCAGGAAAAGACCTTCGCCGCCGGCAAGATCCCGGGCGGCTACTTCACGCGTGAAGGCCGTCCGACCGAGAAGGAAACCCTGGTTTCCCGCCTGATCGACCGTCCGATCCGCCCGCTGTTCGTCAAGGGCTTCAAGAACGAGACCCAGGTCGTCGTCACCGTGCTGCAGCACGATCTGGAAAATGATCCGGACATCGTCGGCCTGGTCGCCGCCTCGGCCGCCCTGACCATTTCGGGCGTGCCCTTCATGGGCCCCATCGGCGCCGCGCGCGTCGGCCTGATCGACGGCGAGCTGGTTCTGAACCCGCACATCGACCTGATCGCGACCTCGGACCTGGACCTGGTGGTCGCCGGCACCCAGGACGCCCTGATGATGGTCGAATCCGAAGCCAAGGAGCTGTCGGAAGAGAAGATGCTCGAAGCCCTGATGTTCGCGCACGCGGGCATGCAGCCGGTGATCGAGGCCATCATCGAACTGGCCGAACACGCCGCCAAGGAGCCGTTCGACTTCCAGGGTGAAGACCACTCGGACGTCGTCGCCTCGATCAAGTCGCTGGTCGGCGAGGACATCAAGGTCGCCTACACCCACCCCGGCAAGTACGACCGTCGCTCGGGCGTCGACGCGGCCAAGAAGACCGCCGCCGCCAAGCTGGTGAAGACCGACGAAAACCCCGAGGGCGTCGACAGCTCCAAGTTCTCGGCCGCCTTCAAGGAATGCGAAGCCGAGGTCCTGCGCCGCGACATCATCGAGAACGCCCACCGCGTCGACGGCCGCGCCCTCGACAAGGTCCGCGCCATCGTGTCGGAAGTCGGCGTCCTGCCGCGCACCCACGGTTCGGCCCTGTTCACGCGTGGGGAAACCCAGGCCCTGGTCGTCGCCACGCTCGGCACCGGCGAGGACGAACAGTACATCGACAGCCTGCAGGGCACCTTCAAGGAAAGCTTCCTGCTGCACTACAACTGCCCCCCCTATTCGGTGGGTGAAGCC
>NZ_JAUSOE010000155.1 GCF_030656255.1 Brevundimonas sp.
CGGCGGCCAGGAGGGCGAAGGCGAGACGGGACATCGGCGGCTCTGAAACAAGGGCGCGCGTGAACGCGGACGCACGAAGTATGGGCGCAGTTTCCTCAACAAAGGCTGAAGCGTCTGGACGACAAATTTCTTTGGTGAATCCGTGCGTAACCAAGACTTATGACTCAGTATTAACGCGTATTGGGCATCTTCACCCTGCGTTCTGGGGGTCAAGCGGGCTACCGGCTCCCCCCGCCAAGTTGCTCGCTAGACAATTTTTCAAAGGGAACTGACCATGACCAAGTTCATCTCGCGTTTCGCTAAAGACGAATCCGGCGCCACCGCCATCGAATACGGCCTGATCGCCGCCCTGATGGCCGTCGCCATCATCAGCTGCCTGGCCGCCTTCGGTCCGGAAATGTTGGCCGCCTTCGATAACATCGGCACCACCATGTCCGACGCCGAAAGCACGGACATCACGGCCGGCGGCTAATCGCTGGGTCTAGCCCCAGCAACAGCCGGGGTATGATTTTGGGGGCCGGCTATTCCCATAGCCGGCCCCTTTCTGTTCAAGCCGAGAGAAGAGGGCCGATGGTCAGGGTTTCGCCAAAACGGTTTCGCCGCAATGAGTCTGGCGCAACCTCGATCGAATACGGGCTGATCGCCGCCCTGATGGCTGTGGTCGTCATCGCCGTGCTGGGCGCCTTCGGGCCGCACCTGAAGGCCGCCCTGCAGAATATCGGGACGGAAATGTCCGCTCCGCAGGACGTGACGACGAACTGAGGCGCGGCATGGAAACCCGGCCTTAAGGCCTGCGGGCGCAGGAGGAAGGCATGGACGTTCTGACCCTTCTCGCCCTCGCCGTCTGTCCGGCCCTGATGATCGTCGGCGGTCTTTACGACCTGACGACAATGAAGATTCCCAACTGGATTTCGCTGGCCCTGCTGGCCGGCTTCGTCCCGGCGGCCCTGCTGGTCGGCTTGGCCCCTGTCGATATTGCGATCCACTTCGGCGTCGGCCTGGCGGCCCTGGTCGTGGGCATGGGCCTGTTCGCCCTGAACTGGATCGGGGGCGGCGACGCCAAGCTGCTGGCTGCAGGCTGCCTCTGGATGGGGCTGATCGGGTCGCTGGTCTTCGTCCTTAACAGCGCGATCATCGGCGGCGTCTTCTGCCTGGCGCTGATCACGGCGCGCAAGCTCGCCCCCGCCTATCCGCATGCGCCCGAATGGGTCCGACGCCTGCTCGAGCCTGCGGGCGCTATTCCCTACGGCGTCGCCCTCGCCATCGGGGCCTTGATGACCCTTCCCTCGACCGCCCTGATTTCCACCTTCGCCGGATAGGCGACGAATGCGCCGTTTAGGACCGCATTAACCGGTTGCCGCCATGATCGTTAACGCAAGGCAGATTCCAGTACTGCCGGAGACCCATGGATGAAGCCCGCCCGGATCGCCGTTATCTGCATCGCCGCCGTCTCGGCCCTGGGGCTGGCGTTGGTCGTGCGCGCCATGGGCAATGGCGCCGAACCCGCCGCACCGGCCGCCGCCGCGTCGGTCGAGACCCGGCCCATGGCCAAGATCCTGGTGGCGGCCAAGGATCTCAAGCCTGGCCAGCGCCTGGCTGAGGCCGACCTCACCTGGAAAGACTGGCCGGTTGACGAGGTCAATCCGGCCTTCATCACCGACGGCTCGACCCCCATCCCCGCCAAGCCGGCCCCCGAAGGCGCCGGCGAAAAGGCCGGCGTAGCCGTTGAGCGGGTGGCTGAGGCCGCAGGTCAGCTGACCGGCCCCGGCGCCAAGTCCGACTATATCGGGTCCGTGGTGCGCGAACCCATCCTGGCCGGCGAGCCCATCGTCGGGCGCAAGATCGTGCGCGCCGGCGACAGCGGCTATATGGCCGCCTATCTGGAACCCGGCATGCGGGCCATGGCCATAGGCGTCACGGTCGAGTCGGCGGCCGGCGGCTTCATCCTGCCCGGCGACCGGGTCGATGTGGTCCTGACCGTCGCCACCGACACCGGCGGCGGCACGGTCGAGGGCGGCGCACAGAGCAAGTTTTCCTCGGCCACGGTCATGCAGAACGTGAAGGTCCTGGCCATTGATCAGTCGACGCGGGCGGGCGACGACGCCCAGGCCGTGGTCGGTGCGACCGCCACCCTGGAGGTGCGCCCCCAGGACGCGGTGCTTCTGGCCCAGGCCAAGTCGGCGGGCGAGCTTTCACTGTCTCTGCGGTCCTATGCGGACACCGCCGGCCCGTCCGGGGCGACGGGGGCGCCGAAGGCGGCCGCAGGCGCGCCCCATAGCGTCCGCGTCTATCGGGGCGGCGAACCCGAGGTGGTGACGACGCCATGAAGACCCCGACCGTGAGAAAGACCGCCCTGGCCCTCGCGCTGCTGGCCGGCCTGGCCGCTGCGCCTGCGGCCGGTCTGGCCCAGAGCCGGGCGGCCGTATCGATGGGCGCGGCCCCGCAGTTGATCAATCTTCCGCGCGGCACCTCCTTCGCCGTCGATCTGCCGGCGGATGCGCGCGACGTGATCGTGTCCAATCCGCAGGTGGCCGAGGCCATGCTGCATTCGCCGCGCCGGATCACCGTGATCGGCGTCGCACCGGGCGAGACCGACGCCGTCTTCCTGGACGCCGCCGGCCGCACCATCCTGAGCCTCCGGGTTCGGGTGGACGCCGGAACCAGCGCCCTGCAGGACACGCTGAGCCGCGTCGTTCCGGGCAGTCAGATCCATGCCGAGGCCGTCAATGACAGCGTGATCCTGACCGGGGTCGCGGCGTCGCCGGCCCAGGCCGCACAGGCCGCCCAGGTGGCCCGCGCCTTCGTCTCTGCGCCGGAAAAGGTGCTGAACATGATCAGCGTCGCCGGATCGGATCAGGTGACGCTGAAGGTCCGGGTGGTCGAGGTCCAGCGCAACACCCTGAAACAGCTGGGCTTCAGCACCGACATCCTGAAGGGGTCGGGCTCCCAATCCTATGGTTTCAGCCGGCCCACCACCTATGGCGTCAACGGCGCGGCGGCCGGCGGCAGCTCGCTATGTTACAATGAGACCGGCGGTCGGACCGGGAACGTCACCAATTCGAACTCGACGTCTGGCACCACCACGAGCGTCGTCGGTGGTCAGACCGTGACCGACGTCGTCAGCAACGTCGTTTCCACGGCCTTCCAAACCCTGACCGGCACCGATGCGACGGGGTGCCTTGAGGCCTTCGAGCGCGTGGGCCTGGCCCGCACCCTGGCCGAGCCGAACCTGACCTCTGTCAACGGCGAATCCGCCAACTTCCTGGCGGGCGGCGAATTTCCGCTGCCGACCGGGCGTGATGAAGACGGCAATATCACCGTGACCTACAAGCCCTATGGCGTGGGGCTGGCCTTCCGTCCGGTCGTGCTGTCCGGCGGCCGTATCTCCCTCCAGGTCAAGGTCGAGGTGTCGGAGTTGACCGACCAAGGCGGCTTCACCATCGGCGCAGGCACCGCCTCGTCCATCACCCTGCCGGGTCTGTCGGTTCGCCGCAGTGAAAACACCGTCGAAATGCCTTCGGGCGGTTCGATGATGATCGCGGGCCTGCTCCAGGAGAGCACGCGTCAGACGGTGGACTCGCTGCCCGGCGTCACCAATCTGCCGGTGCTGGGCGCGCTGTTCCGGTCGCGGGACTACCTGAACGGCGAGACCGAACTGGTCGTGATCGTTGAACCCTATATCGTCAGCCCCACCTCGCCCGACCGCATGCAGACGCCGGCCGACGGGCTGAGGATCGCCAGCGACTCGCAGACCCTTCTCTTCGGTCAGTTGAACCAGATCTACGGATCGCCCGCCCCCTCTGCTCAGCCTGGCGCCGTCTGGCAGGGCGCCGCCGGTTATGTGATCGAGTAAGCCGATGATCCGGACCTCCAAGGCGTTTGTCGCCACCCTGTTCCTGGCGGCCCCGGTTCTGGGGCTGGCCGGTTGTGTCGGCGGTCCCGCCAGCCTGGGCGGGCCGGCGCCCCTGACTCCGACCAGCCGTTATGCGCTTCAGGTCGAGGCCGGCCTGGATCGCATCGCCTTGGCCGTCCATGAAGAGGGTCTGTCGTCCAATCAGGTCGCCGCTCTGCGTGACCTCGCCCAGAGGTTCGCCGCGTCCGGCGCCGGAACGATCGTGATCGAGGCGCCGGCCGGAGGCGACCCCGTCGCCGTCAGGGCCGCGCATGACACACGGGCGGCCCTGGAGCGGGTCGGCCTGCCGTCAGAAAGCCTGCGCATGGTCAGCTATGCGGGGCCGGACCCGCGTGCGCCCGTCCTGGTCGGGTTTGAGACGGTCCGAGCCGCCGTGCCGCGCTGTGGAACGGCCTGGGGCAATCTGGGTCGGACGGGCGACAACCTGCCCAGCTCGAACTTCGGCTGCGCCGTCAGCGCCAATCTGGCGGCCCAGATCGCCGATCCCCGCGACATCAGCGCCCCGCGCGCAATGACGCCCGCCGATGCGGGCCGGCGCTCTGTGGTCTTCGACAACTATCGGGCCGGCCGGCAGACGGCCGCAGTCCCGGAGGCGGCGGTGACGAACGCGACCGTCTCGACAGCGGTGGACTAGGGTCATGACCACCGCCCCGCGCCCCTTCGAACCCTACGAAGACGGATTCGACGTCGATATGGATTTTTCGGAGCCGACCGCCTTCCCGGCGACGGCTGAACGGTCGCCGTTGCAGTTCACGGCTCCGGCGCCGGGTATTGCGCCTTCAGCTGTTCCGGCGGCCGTCGCCCCCGCCGCGCCAGGCTTCAATCCTGTCGGCGAAATCCTGGCCCAGGCGCAATCGACCCTGACGCCAGCCCCGGTGGAGGCCGCTACGCTGGCGCCCGCCATGGCGACCGGCCTGGCCCCCGCCAGCGCAATCGGCGAAGTGTCGGTGCCGCGCATCGCCATCCATGTCTTCGCCGAACGCCAGGACACCCTGGCGGCGGCCGAGCGCGCCGCCCAGGACAGACGCCTGTCGCGCGCCACGACCCAGATCCGCATCGGCGGCATCATGGCCGCTGTTGAGACCTATCACCACGAGCCGACGCCGCCCCTGATCATCGTCGAATGTCTGAAAGACCCCCAGACGCTGCTGTGGGAGGTCGACCAGCTGGCCGAGGTCTGCGACGCCGGCACCAAGGTCGTCGTCGTCGGTCCGACCAACGACATCCTGCTGTTCCGCGAACTGATGCGGCGCGGGGTCAGCGAATATCTGGTGGGGCCGCTGCAGCCCCTGCAGCTGATCGCGGCCATCGGCGGCCTGTTCAACGACCCGGCTCAGCCCTTCGTCGGCCGGTCCATCGCCTTTGTCGGGGCGCGGGGCGGGGCCGGAGCCTCGGCCGTGGCGCACAACACCGCCTATGCGATCTCGGAACGGATCGGCGCCAACACCGTCATCGTCGATTATGACCTGCCGTTCGGCACGGCCGGCCTGGACTTCAACCAGGATCCGCTGAGCGGCGTCGCCGACGCCCTGGGCCAGCCCGACCGGCTGGACTCGACCCTGCTGGACCGGATGATGGTCCGCTGCACCGACAAGCTGAGCCTGTTCGCCGCCCCCGCCACCCTGGACACCGACTGGGACATCTCGACCGAGGCCTTCGAGGAGGTGACGAACCGCATCCGCTCGACCGCGCCCTTCGTCGTTCTGGACCTGCCGCACCTGTGGTCGCCGTGGATGCGCCGCACCCTGATCAGCGCCGACGAGGTGGTGATCGTGGCGACGCCTGATCTGGCGGCCCTGCGCAACGCCAAGAACATGATGGACCTGATCCGTTCGGGCCGCCCGAACGACGCCCCGCCGCGCCTGGTGCTGAACCAGGTCGGGGTGCCCGGCCGTCCCGAGATTCCGGCCAAGGATTTCGGCGCGGCCCTGGGCGTTCATCCCAGCCTGATCATCCCTTTCGACGCCAAGACCTTCGGCGCGGCCGCCAACAACGGCCAGATGATCCTGGACGCGGGCGCCAAGACCAAGGCGGCCGAGGCCTTCCAGACCCTGGCCCAGATCGTGTCGCGCCGCGAAATCCCCGTGATCGCCGGACCCAAGGCCAAGCCGGGCAAGGCGGCGTCCACCGAGTCGAAGTCCATGTTCGCCTCCATGTTCAAGAAGCGCTGACGGGTGTTCGGCAAGCGCACAGGCCAGCCCGGCGTCGCGCCGGCGCCGATGCGTCCCGCCCCTGCGGGCGTCGCGGGCGCCGCGGCCGAGTTCGCCCCGCGACAGCCTGCGCCGGGCGTCCAGACCGAGGCCTTCGCCTTCGGCGGCGGCGCCGACTTCGAGCCCGCCGCTGAGGCCCCTGCCTCGGGTCAGGCCTATGCCCAACAGGACGCCAAGGCTGATCGCCTCGACGCCCTGGCGTCTCGCCCGACCCCTGAGGCCGCGTCTCCCGCCGCGCCGGGCGGCAAGCCTGCACCCGGCCCCAAGGCGACGGCCGGGTTCGAACAGCTGAAGAAGGCTCAGGCGGTCGCCGAGATCGTCCGGGAACAGAGCGACTATTACCACGCCACGAAGACCACCATCTTCAACGCGCTGATGAACACCATCGACCTGGCCCAGCTGGCTCAGCTGGACACCAAGGCCGCGTCGGAAGAAATCCGCGACATCGTCGCCGAACTGGTGGCGATCAAGAACGTCTCCATGTCGGTCGCCGAGCAGGAGCATCTGGTCCAGGACATCGTCAACGACGTCCTCGGCTACGGCCCGCTGGAGCCGCTGCTGGCCCGCGACGACATCGCCGACATCATGGTCAACGGCGCCGGGCGGGTGTTCATCGAGGTCGCCGGCAAGGTCCAGCTGACCAATGTCCGGTTCCGCGACAATGCGCAGCTGATGAACATCTGCCAGCGGATCGTGTCCCAGGTCGGCCGCCGCGTGGACGAAAGCAGCCCGATCTGCGACGCCCGTCTGCCGGACGGGTCGCGCGTCAACGTCATCGCCCCGCCTCTGGCGCTGGACGGCCCGACCCTGACGATCCGGAAGTTCAAGAAAGACAAGCTGACGATGAAGAATCTGGTGGACTACAAGTCCATCAGTCCCGAGGGCGCGCGCGTCCTGGGCGTCATCGGCGCCTCGCGCTGCAATATCGTCATCTCGGGCGGCACAGGCTCGGGCAAGACGACCCTGCTCAACACCCTGACGGCCTTCATCGACCCGACCGAGCGCGTCATCACCTGCGAAGACGCCGCCGAGCTTCAGCTGCAACAGCCGCATGTCGTGCGCCTGGAAACCCGGCCGCCGAACCTGGAGGGCCAGGGCACCATCACCATGCGCGACTTGGTGAAGAACTGTCTGCGGATGCGCCCCGAACGGATCATCGTCGGCGAGGTGCGCGGTCCCGAGGCCTTCGACCTGCTGCAGGCGATGAACACCGGCCACGACGGCTCCATGGGCACGCTTCACGCCAACTCCCCGCGCGAGGCCATCAGCCGGATGGAATCGATGATCACCATGGGCGGCTACGGCCTGCCGTCCAAGACCATCCGCGAGATGATCGTCGGTTCGGTCGACGTCATCATCCAGGCCGCGCGCTTGCGCGACGGCTCGCGCCGGATCACCCACATCACCGAGGTGGTCGGGCTGGAGGGCGACGTGATCGTGACCCAGGACCTGTTCGTCTACGACATCACCGGCGAGGACGAGCACGGCAAGGTCGTGGGCCGCCACCGTTCGACCGGCATCGCCCGCCCGCGCTTCTGGGACCGCGCCCGCTATTACGGCCTGGAGCGGGAACTGGCCGACGCCCTGGACGCGGCGGAGTAGGGGCAATGCTGCCGATCCTCGCCGCTATCCTGGCCTTCATCACCATCGGCGGCCTGGGCTGGGTCTTCGTCGGCGGCGACGATTCCACCGACCAGGCGGTCAAGCGGGCCCAGAATCTGGGCGACGGCCAACGCAAGGCCGCGACCGCGCGCAAGGCGGCGGCCGCCGCCAATACGCCCGAGGCGCGCCGTAAACAGATCATGGCCCAGCTTCAGGAAGCCGAGCGTCGCGAGCGCAAGGTGCGGGCCAATGTGTCCGCCAAGCTGAAGCAAGCCGGGCTGACCATCAGTGTCCGGACGTTCTATATCGCCAGCGCGGTGGTCGGGCTGGTGGTCGCCGTCGCCGCCTTGGCCTTCGGTCTCCATGTGCTGCTGGTCCTGGGCGTCGGAATCATCGCCGGCCTGGGTCTGCCGCGATGGGTGCTCGGCTTCCTGGCCAAGGCCCGGATTAAGAAGTTCTCGCTGGAGTTTCCCAATGCGGTGGACGTGATCGTTCGCGGCATCAAGTCGGGCCTGCCCATCCACGAGTGTTTCAAGATCATCGCCCGCGAGAGCCCGGCCCCCCTCGGCCCGGCCTTCAAGAAACTGGTCGAGGCCCTGGGCGTCGGCATGACGCTGGAGCAGGCGCTGGACAAGATGTTCGAACAGATGCCGACGCCGGAGCTGCGGTTCTTCACCATCGTCATCGCCATCCAGCAGAAGACGGGCGGCAATCTGGCTGAGGCCCTGGGCAATCTGTCGACGGTGCTGCGCGCCCGGCGGATGATGGGAGAGAAGGTCAAGGCCATGTCGTCCGAAGCCCTGGCCTCGGCCGGCATCATCGCCTCGCTGCCGCCCGTCGTCATGGGCATGGTGATGATCACCAGCCCCAGCTACATGATGTCGCTGTTCACCGATATTCGCGGCAATTTCCTGCTGCTTGTTGCGGCCGCCCTGATGGGCATCGGCGTCTTCGTGATGAAGCGCATGATCTCGTTCAAGATCTGAGGCGGGACCATGGACGCCTTGATCCGTTTCATCACTGATCCGCAGAACCTGCTCAGCCTGGGCGTGGGGGTTCTGGTCTTCGCCACCGTGCTGACCCTGCTGTCGTCCCTGACCGGCGGGGTCAATCTGGACAAGCGGATGAAGGCGGTGTCGGAACGACGCGACGAGCTGAAGCGCCGATCACGCGCGGCCATCCACGCCGGGCCCGGCGGACTGCGCCACACCGACGACCAAGGCTTCAAGAAGCGGGTCGTGGACCGGCTGAACCTGACCAAGATGCTGGAGGACCCCAAGGTGGCGGAACAGATGGCCCAGGCGGGCTATCGCGGGCCGCGTCCCTTGACCACCTTCTACTTCTTCCGCTTCGCCTCGCCCTTCGTCTTCTTCCTGGTCGTCGCCTTCTACATGTTCGTGATCAAGGTCGTGGACTGGCCCACGATGACCAAGGTCACGGCCTGTATGGCGGCCGCCGTGGCGGGCTTCTATACGCCCAACCTGTTCCTGACCAATCGGATCAGCAAGCGTCGCGCCTCGATCATGGATGCGTTTCCGGACGCCCTGGATCTGCTGCTGATCTGCGTCGAGGCGGGCATGTCGATCGAGGCGGCCATCGCCAAGGTCAGCCAGGAGATCGGCACGTCGTCCATCGACCTGGCCGAGGAACTGTCGCTGCTGTCGGCCGAGCTCAGCTATCTGCCCGACCGCCGTATGGCCTATGAGAACCTGGGCAAGCGAACCAATCATCCCGGCGTCAAATCCGTCGCCGTGGCCATGACCCAGGCCGAGACCTACGGCACGCCCCTGTCCACGGCCTTGCGGGTCATGGCCAAGGAGAACCGCGAGCTGCGTCTGTCGGCGGCCGAGAAGAAGGCCTCGGCCCTGCCGGCCCAGCTGACGGTGCCGATGATCCTGTTCTTCCTGCCGGTCCTGTTCATCGTCATCCTGGGGCCGGCGGTTCTGAACATCATGGACACGATGGCCAAGGGCTGAAGGTCAGGCCTCGGCCGCCGCCTTCAGTCCGTCCACGATCGTCTGATGGGCGTCGCGCAGGCCGATCCTGTGCTTGTCATGGAACAGCTCGCCCCTCAGGCCGGCGAAGCTGTGGCCCGAGGTGATGATGCAGCTGCCCTTGTCCAGCTCCTCGATGTCGATGTAGCGCAGGGTGCGGAACAGGAAGCCCCGGTTCTCGGTCCAGACCAGCCGCACATAGGGCCGCCAGTCGGCGATGCGGGCCACGACCGCGCGCTCCGGCTGGTCGGGAAAGACCTCGGTCATCGTCAACTGGCCGCCGAAGGCGATGGCGCCCGCGACCTCGGTCTCGTGCGGATTCCAGTCGGGCCAGCGCGACAGGTCCGAGACCAGTTCCCAGAGCCGGTCGGAGGTGGCGCGCACGCCGGCGCGTTTCTCGATCTTCGCATCATCCATTCCGCCGATCTGGCACGGCTCGGCGCCGGAAGGAAGGCCTCAGTCGGGCGTGACCACCTTCAGCCGCCGGCCGTCGTCCAGCCCCAGCCGCGTCTTGACCTCGAACAGGTCGGCGCCGGCCGGGATGATCAGCAGTTTCTTGGGATGGGCGGCGTTGACGGCCACCACCCCGCCCTTGGGGCAGATGTCGAAACAGTCGGTCCCCGCCACGGTCAGCGCGCCCTTGCGCCCCTTCTTGCCCTTCTTCAGGTGCAGATATTTGCGCAGGGCCTTCTTCAGGGTCAGATCGCCGTCCGGCCCGAACCCGCCGTCCAGCTTCTTCGAGCATTTGCGGCACACCAGCACAACGTCGCGCCACTCGGTCGTCGTGCTCTTGATCGGCTTGGCCATGATTCGAGTGTCGCCGAGCGATGGGCGTTGCACAAGCGGCCCCGGCGCCCCCATCCTGCGTCTGTCACGATTTCACGGGATGATCACATGCGCCGCCTGTTCGCCGTCTCCACCCTGACGCTGTTGCTCGCGGCGGGCGCCGCCCAGGCTCAGGTCGCAGCGGCGACCGTGGACGCCGCCGTCCAGCGCGTGACGCCCCAGGTGGTCGAATGGCGCCGCGACTTCCACCAGCATCCCGAACTGGGCTTCGCCGAGACCCGCTCGGCCGCCGTCATCGCCGAGCATCTGCGGTCCCTGGGGCTGGAGGTCCGCACCGGGGTCGGCAAGACCGGCGTCGTCGGCGTCCTGCGCGGAGCCCGTCCGGGCCGGGTCGTGGCCCTGCGCGCCGACATGGACGCCCTGCCGGTGCAGGAGGCCACGGGCCTGGACTTCGCCTCCACCGCCACCGGCACATATATGGGCAATACGGTTCCCGTGGCCCACGCCTGCGGCCACGATATGCACATGGCCATGTTGATGGGGGCGGCCCAGGTTCTGGCCGGGATGAAGGATCAGATCGCCGGCACGGTGGTCTTCGTCTTCCAGCCGGCGGAGGAGGGCGCCCCTCCCGGCGAGCCCAAGGGCGGCGCCGCCCTGATGATCGCCGAGGGCGCGCTGAACGATCCCAAGCCCGAGGCCATCTTCGGCCTGCACGTCGTGCCCGGCCGTCCGGGCAGCGTCTTCTACCGCCCCGAAGGCTTCATGGCCGCCTCGGACCGGGTCGATATCGTGCTGAAGGGCAAGCAGACCCACGGCGCCTGGCCCTGGCGCGGCGTGGATGTGATCGCGGTGGCCGGCCAGGTGATCGAGACGGTCAACACCCTGACCGCCCGCACGGTCGATCCGACCACCACCCCGACGGTCTTCACCATCGCCACCCTGAACGCCGGCGTCCGCTATAATATCATCCCCGACAGCGCGACCCTGTCGGGCACCCTGCGCACCTTCGACGTCGCCCAGCGCGACGCCCTGGTCGCCCGGGCCGAGACCGCCATCGACCATGTCGCCGCCGCATACGGCGCCACCGCCGAGTTCGGCGTCAAACAGAACGCCGCCCTGGTCTTCAACGACCCCGGCCTGTCCGCCTGGCTGGCCCCGGTCCTGACCGAGGCGGCCGGCGCCGGAAACGTCAACCCCGCCACGCCCCCGACCACGGTGGCCGAGGACTTCAGCTATTTCCAGCAGGCGATCCCCGGCGTCTTTTACCATCTTGGGGCCAGTCCTGACGGCGTGGACCCCGCCCAGTCCGCGCCGAACCATTCGCCGGAGTTCTCACCGAACGAGAAGGTCCTGCCGCTGGGGGTGAAGACGCACGTGCTGACCGCCCTGCGGTTCTTGGAGCGCCCGAAGGACTGAGGCTACAGTTTCGCGTCACACGTCGACCGCCCGCTCAGGCCGCAGCAGGCGCCTCGCCGGACCAACAGGAGGTCAGCGTCGAGCGGAGATCTTCCGCCCATGTGCCCAGCGGGTTTCCGACATTTACGGAAAAGCTCATGTGGTAGCCGTTCGTGTACTCGCGATCTTGCCAACGCGGCCAAAGGGACCAAAGAGTATAGGTGACTCCGTCATGCACCATCTTTGGCATCTCCTCATGATCGCCGACACCCGGCACGTTCAGCAACGGCGGCGTGATGTCTTCCATTTGCGCCACTGTGGTTTCCAAGCCTGCGCAGCTCTGCGATGAAGCCCACAGAACCTCGCTCGTGTTGCGCTCGTGTTTGGCCACAGCGATGCCGCGACGGCGGTTGGCTTGGCCATAGGGCGCGTCCCAATAGACGTAGATGCCCAAGACCTCGGAAGGGCTGCCGAACGCCCCGTCTACAGAAAGCACCGCGAATGGAGTGGCCTCGCCGAGCTTCAGATCCGTTGCGGCGACCTCTGGCGCGTCTAGCCTGGGGTGAGTTGGCTCAGCCGACGGACCGGCGATCAGCGCCGCTAAGGCAAAGATCATCATCGTAGGTTCTCCATGCGAAAAGCAACGTCTCAGCCTCTATTAAGGCAATGAGCTTCCCATCCCAATTCCGCAATCAAACCTTCGCCCTATCAACCCGCTATCGCCCGCAAACGCTCCTCAACCCACCACGCCCCGAAACCGTGCGACATTCCTCGTCCGGTCTTTGACAATCCAATCCACCACACCCCGCGCTTCGGCCTCTTCGCGCGCGAAATAGACGAAAATAGACTCATTCTTTTTTGCAGTGGATTGAGTCTATTTCCCCGCCTCACAACCTCTCGAACACCGTCTCGATCACCCGCCGATAGACCGCCGTCAGAGTCTCCAGCTCCGCCACCGGCACCCGTTCGTCGATCTGGTGCATGGTCTGGCCGACCAGGCCCAGTTCCAGCACCGGGCACAGGGCGCGGATGAAGCGGGCGTCGGAGGTGCCGCCGGTGGTCGAGGCCTCGGGGCGGCGGCCGGCGACGGCCTCGACCGCGTCCTGCACCGCCGCGACGAAGACGCCCGGCTCGGTCAGGAAGGCCTCGCCCGAACACAAGTGCTCCAGGCGGATCTGCAGCCCGGTCTCGGCCTGGATAGCGCCGGCCTCGCGGTTCAGCCAGTCGATCAGGCCGTCGCCCGTATGGCTGGGGTTGAAGCGGATATTCAGCCGCGCCCTGGCCTCGGCCGGAATGATGTTGGTCGCCGGATTGCCGATGTCGATGCTGGTGATCTCCAGGTTCGACGGCGGGAAGCCCTCATAGCCGTCGTCCAGCACATGATCGTTCAGCCGCGCCATCAGCCTGGCGATCACCGGCGCCGGATTGGCCGCCCGTTCCGGATAGGCGACGTGGCCCTGTTTGCCCTTGACCGTGATCCAGGTGTTCAGCGAGCCGCGCCGCCCGACCTTGATCATGTCGCCCAGGTGCTGCGACGACGACGGTTCCCCCACCACGCAGGCGTCGATCACCTCGCCCTCGGCTATCAGGGTCTCGACCACCCGTTTGGTGCCGTGAAGCGCCGGGCCTTCCTCGTCGCCAGTGATCAGGAAGGAGAGGGAGCCCACAACCTCTCCCTCGGCCAGCACCTGGGAAACGGCGGCGACCCAAGCGGCGATCCCGCCCTTCATGTCCACCGCGCCCCGGCCGTATAGCAGGCCGTCCCTGACCTCGGCGGTGAAGGGCTGCGACGACCACTGCTCCGACGGGCCGGTCGGCACCACGTCCGTATGGCCGGCGAAGCACAGGTTGGGCGAGGCGGTGCCGCGCCGCGCGTACAGGTTCTCGATCCGCGCATGGACCCCTTCGCCCCCCGGCCCCTCGAAGGCCAGCCGGCGGCAGGTGAAGCCCAGGGCCGTCAGATGGCGTTCCAGCACGTCCATGGCCCCTTCGTCGGCGGGGGTGACGGACGGAATACGGATCAGGTCGCGGGTCAGTTCGACAGGATCGATCACAGGAGTTGATGCGCGGCTCATGCGCCTATGCTTTACGGACATCGCGTCACGGCGAGAAGTCCCATGCCCAAGATCGACATCGACAGCGCGCCGAGAGGCGACGGCACGACCTATCCCGACGAATTCGCCGGCCCCTGCCTGTCGCGCCGCCGCTGGAAGCTGGGCGATGCGGCGGGCCTGACCCAGTTCGGCGCCAACCTGCTGCGCCTGCCCGACGGCGCCTGGTCCAGCCAGCGGCACTGGCACGAAGCCGAGGACGAGTTCGTCATGGTGGTCGAGGGCGAGGTCGTCCTGATCGAGGACGACGGGGAGACGGTGCTGCGCGCCGGCGACTGCGCCGGCTTCAAGGCCGGCGTCCCCAACGGCCATCGGATCGAGAACCGATCCGGCGGCGACGCGGTTCTGCTGGAGGTCGGCACGCGCAGCCCGACCGTGACGGCCTGCGACTATCCCGATATCGACATGGTCCTGCCTGCGGGCGCGGACCGCTACTTCCACCGCGACGGTTCGCCCTATCCGAAACAGTCCAGACGCACGTGACCTCAGACTCTCCTGACACCGCCCCTTCCAGCCCGTGGGGCATCCGCGATTTCCGCCTTCTGTGGTTCGGCCGCGTGGTCGCGGTCCTGGCGATCCAGATCCAGTCCTCGGCCCTGTTGTGGCAGGTGTATGAGATCGCGCGGCGCGACCACCCGATCGAACAGGCCAGCCTGTATCTGGGTCTGGTCGGCCTGTGTCAGTTCCTGCCGCTGCTGGCCTTCACCCTGCCCGCCGGAGCCATGGCCGACCGGCGCGATCGCAAGCGCACGGTGTGGATCTCCATCCTGGTCGAGGCCGCCTGTGCGGGCTCCTTCCTGGCCATGGCCCTGCACGGGGCGCCGCCCCTGTGGGGGCTGCTGGCGGTCGCGGCCCTGTTCGGCGCGGCGCGAGCCTTCCTGGCGCCGGCCAGCCAGGCCTTCCTGCCGATGGTGGTGGGGCGCAAGGCCCTGCCGCCCGCCATCGCCGCCCAGTCCATCGCCTTCCAGACCGGGGCCATCGCCGGCCCGGCCCTGGGCGGGGTGATCGTGGGGGTCAATGTGCCCCTGGCCTATGCGGTTGCTCTGGGCATGTTCCTGCTGGCCGTGGCGGCCTTCCTGCTGATCCGCACCAGCGGCAAGCCCGCGCCCCAGGCCAATCCTCTGTCGCCCATCGACTCGGTCAAGGAGGGCCTCGCCTATGTCTGGCAGACCAAGATCGTCCTGGGCGCCATTTCGCTGGACCTGGTCGTGGTCCTCTTCGCCGGCGTGGCCCTGCTGACGCCGATCTTTGCGCGCGACATCCTCCATGTCGGGCCCCAGGGGTTCGGCCTTTTGCGGGCCTCGTTCGGGGTCGGCGCCATGGCGGTGGCCATTTACCTGAGCCGCTACCCCATTGTGCGGCACGGCGGCCGCTGGATGTTCGCGGCTGTGGCGGTGTTCGGCCTGTGCACCCTGACCTTCGGCCTGTCCAAGATCGTCTGGCTCAGCGCCCTGGCCCTGCTGATCGGCGGGGGCGCGGACATGATCAGCGTCAACATCCGCCAGACCCTGATCCAGCTGGCCACGCCTGACCATATGCGCGGCCGGGTCTCGTCGGTTTCCATGCTGTTCATCGGCGCCTCGAACGAACTGGGCGAGGCCTATTCCGGGGTCATGGTCCGGCTGCTGGGCGCGGTCGGGGCGGCGGTGTTCGGCGGCTTCGGGGCGCTGGCGGCGACGGGGGCGTGGTCGGCGATGTTCCCGGGGCTGCGGAAGGCGGACAGGCTGACGTGAAGTCTCCGTCTCTCCCTCCCCCTGCGGGGGAGGGGCGTCGCGTAGCGACGGGGTGGGGGCGGCCAGGCGACGACTCACGGACTTGATCGGGCGAGGCCTGCGACGCGTCGCCCGGCCTGCCCCACCCGTCTTCGCCTGCGGCTCAGCCCTCCCCCGCAGGGGAGGGAGAGGTTTGTGGCTCACCACACCTTGAAATGCTTCGACAGCTTCAGGCCCTG
>NZ_JAUSOE010000161.1 GCF_030656255.1 Brevundimonas sp.
ATGTCCGCGTTCCTCGACGCCCCCGCCTGAGTCGTGCCCGCCCCCCGCCCGCCCAGAAACAACCAGGTCGACCACGCCCCCTCCGGCGGCCGCTGCGCCTCCCGAAGAACCAAGCCCCCAGCGCCCTGACCGTCCTCAGGCCCACCGGGGGTCTGGGGGCTCAAGCAGCCCGAAGGGCGGTAGCCCCCAGGCAAGAATGGTCTCGCCCGCAAATTCCTCTTCCAGAGCGCCCGCAGATCCGCCGCGCTGACGCCCGCCATGACCCGCGTCCGCTGGGACCAGCGCCACAGCCGCGCGGCCTCCGGCTCGTCCCCATCGCCCAGCCGCTTCAGCACATCGGCGTGCAGCTCGCGCACCGTCCCCACCGGATCGCTCCAGTCGATCTCGATGGACAGGGCCGGCTCCCCCCGGCCGTATTTATAGGCCCCCGCCGCCGGTCCGCGCGGCTGATACACCGCCCCCGGCGTGTCCATTTTCCGCAGCCCATAGCGTTGCGCCGCACAGCCGATGGCCCCCGTCGTCACCCCGTACTCGGCCTCCAGGACCGCACTGGTCTCGCCCGCATTCCGCCGCGCCAACAGCTCGCGCCAGCGCGCGGGCGTCATGCCCGAACGGCTCTGAGGAAAGACATGATCCGCCGGCCAGCCCTCCGCCGGCCGCCGGCGATGATCCACCGCATCCGGCGCCTGCCCCTTCATCCGCCCGCGCTTCTTCGCCTGCCAGCAGATGGTCGAGATCGACACCCCATGCTCCCGCGCCAGATCCGACCGCCGCTCGCCCCGCGCATCGCGGTCGAACAACGCCCCCCATTCCTCATCGCTCAGCTTGCTCGGCTTTCCCATTCGGAGAAGCCTAAGCCAGGTCGCTCCTCAGGCGAGCAAATCGCAGATCGGCGTGGTTAGGGGATTGTTTCGGAAGGGGTTCGTTCGCGGAATTAGGTGCGCAGGGGGAGGGTAGCGCCCATAATCGCTGGGTGCGGCACGGCTACCAAGCGCCGACGGCGGAATTTGGTGGACCGCCGAATTGCGACCCTGAGTCTTCTCGCGCTACGTTGCCGCTCACGCTAGGGAATCAAATCAGGTTGTGATCAAGGATGACGAATATCTGGAGCGGCTTGTAGCCGGAATCCACACTATCACTGGCGACGCTGCGGATGTTCAGTGGAATGAGATCATCAATGGCCGGCAGTTCGACGTCGTGGTCCGCTTTCAAATGGGGACGCTGCGCTATTTGGTGCTGATCGAAGTCAAGAATCGGAAACGTCCCGCCTCGGCCTCGGATCTGGACGCTTTCGTTTCCAAGGCGGGAGACCAGAGAGCCAATAAGGCCGTCTTCGTTACTGCGGCTGGATTTCAAGAGGGCGCAAAGACTGTCGCGCTTCGCCACGGGGTCGATCTTTTCACGATCAGCTTTGATCTGGACGAACTGACCATTCCAGCTGCGGCCGGAGCGATGGTGATGCGCAGAAATCCGGACGCCCCGGCCGATGCAGAGACGCAACTCGGGATCGGCGAACTCCGCATCGTGGCCTCGGTCCCATCGTTTGTAGTTGTCTATGATACCGGCGCCCGAGCGACCCTGCCGAGCGAGCCCACACAGATGAACTACTACATGGATCGCACGCGACTCGGCGATGGTCGCTCCTTAATGGAGGTTGTACAGGGACAGCCCATTATGACGTTGAATGAAGGCGAGCGCCTACAGCGCAGCGAGACTTTCCGGCCTGCCACCGCGCTCGTGCCGCCAGACGACTATTTCTTCCCTCGCGGCCGGGCCAAGGCCCTAGAGTGGACGATAGTCGGCACGGCATCGCGCATGATCACCGGCAACCTTAAGATCGATCCGAGTCTCTTCGCTGGGCGGGTCTGCTACACTAATGTCCTGACCGGCGACGTCAGCCGGTTCGGTTTCGACGAACTTCCGCTGGGAACACGTAACGTCAAACCCGGTAGCTTCTACTTTGGCTATCATCCGCTGATGTACTATCGGTGCGATGCGGTGAACGGCGAACTCGTAACTTGGACGCTCGTGGAGAGCTTTCAGGCCGGTGAGCTGATCAGGGCGCGCTTCACCCAGGATATCATCTATGCGTCGCACTACATCCCGGTGACGGACAGGGCGATTCAAGCGCGGCTCGAGCGTCGATTCGCTGATTATGAGGCGCTCGTCGCTCGGGGAGAGGGTTAAGCCCGGCGTTGCCGTCATGATACCCAGGTGCCGGTGTGGACCATTGCGATGATGTCACCACAATGATCAGCTGCGTCGAAGCTGGCCGACTGAGACTCCCGCTTTCGTCATCCTAGGGCTTGTCCCTAGTATCCAGACTCCCGGTATCGACGGTGGAGTCCCCTGCGGACACACCGGGAGTCTGGATCCTCGCCACAAGGGCGAGGATGACGGTTCTATAGGCGGGTTCGCCGCGCGTCAGTCGTCGGCTGAGTCGTCTTTCAGCGTCTTCGCCTTGCGGCGTTCCAGCTGTTGGATGCTGGCGTCGGGGGTGGGCAGGTGTTCGGGCATGACGCCGCCCAGTTCCCCGATGGTGGCGCGGACTTTTCGGCCGACAGCGCGGTGGATGTCGTTGGCCTGAGCCTTGGTGCGGGCGCCGTCGCGTTTCAGCTTGTCCTCGGTCTGGGTGGCGCGGAACAGGTTGGCGGCCAGTTCGGTCGAGCCCATGTGGTCGAGGATTTTCTGGCTCTTCTTCAGACCCTTGTGCGTGTGGATGTCGCGCATCGAGCGGCCGCCGTACAGGCCGCGATAGCCGTGGTCCTGAAACACCGCATAGTCCAGACCGGTGACGACGCCCGCCTGGCCGGCGGCCGAGGCCAGGGCGGTGTTATGGTGGGCCATTTCCCGGCGCAACATCAGGCGACGATCGTCCTCGGACAGGGCGCCGAAGGCGGGATCGTCCTGAATTTCCTGACGCCGGGTCTGGACGGCGAAATAGGTCTGACCGGCGGCGATAATCGGCTTGGCAGGGTCGCCGTTCTGGACGATCAGATAGCAGGCGTAGCGGGACAGACGCAGGTCGGCGAGCTCGCGCTGCGCGCTGGAGCCGATCTGGACCATTTTGGTGACGTCACCGAAATGGTCGGCCGGGTCGAAACCGGCCAACGCCGCCGAGGTGCGGGCCTTTTCCACCACCGCCAGGAAGTTTCGGTAATCCTGATAGCCGAGGACAGGGGCCAGTTCCCGCGCTAGCCAGTATTCCACTCCGTCGTCTTCGCGACGGATGGATTCGAACGACTGCCTATGCGGCTGAGAGGTCTCGATTTCGGCCATGCTTGATGAGAACAAAACAGCAACCTCAAGTCAATAGGGTTTCGCGCGAGAAGAGTGAGGCCGGTTCGTTCTCCGGGGGCGATTTGGTCCAAGCTACGCAGGGAATATCACTTGACCGCGTCAAGCTTCAGGACGACCTTGATCTCGTCAGGAAGATCAACACCGCCGACGGCGCGGCGTTGATCCACACTCCTGCCAGTCACGGTCCAATCCAAGGCTGCCATGTCACCGGAGAGATCCTACCTCTCCGGTGACTACACCGTCGCGTGACGTTCACAGCACAGTCTCGTTTGGGATGTCGGTCAACGCTGATTCGTTGGTCGATTCGCAGTTAAATTGTTTGACTCCGCCAAATGCTAATCCTGCTTGGGGAATTTGTTGTTTCGCTATTTCCTAGGCTTAGGCGAAAACCTGTCCGGCTGGAATTTAAGCTCGAAGCTCTGCTCGACTAAACCGATCTTCAGGTGCGGTTCTTCTACGAATCACTCGCCTCGGCTCAAGCAGGACCCGACTGCATCGGGGCCGGTAGCCGCCTCAATGCGCCGCATCCCAGTTCGCCGCCGCCCGCGCATCCACCACCAGGGGGACAGTCAGGGCCACCGCCGGATCTGACGCATTTTCCATCACGCGCTTGATGACGGTGATGGCGCGGTCGGCCTCGGCCTCGGGGGTTTCGAAGACCAGTTCGTCGTGGACCTGCAGCAGCATGCGGGTTTTCAGTCCGGCCTCGGCCAGGGCTGTGGGCATGCGGATCATGGCGCGGCGGATGATGTCGGCGGCGGCGCCCTGGATCGGGGCGTTGATGGCGGCGCGCTCGCCGAACTGGCGTTCGGCGCCCGATTTCGAGTGGATGGCGGGGATGTGGATGCGGCGGCCGAAGACGGTGGAGACGAAGCCGGCCTGGCGGACCTCGGCCTTGGTCTTGTCCATATAGGTGCGGATGCCGGGGAAGCGGTCGAAATAGGTCTTGATATAGGCGCCGGCCTCGCCCTGATCGATGCCCAGCTGGGCGGCCAGACCAAAGGCGCTGATGCCGTAGACGATGCCGAAATTGATGGCCTTGGCGCGGCGGCGGGTCTCAGAGGGCATGCCCTCGACGGGGACGCCGAACATCTCGCTGGCGGTGGCGGCGTGGATGTCCAGCCCGGCCTTGAAGGCGCGTTTCAGTTCGGGGATGTCGCCGATATGGGCCAGCAGGCGCAGTTCGATCTGGCTGTAGTCGGCGCTGATCAGCAGATGGCCGGGGGCGGCGATGAATGCCTGGCGGATTTCGCGGCCGGTCTCGGTGCGGATCGGGATGTTCTGAAGGTTGGGGTCCGAGCTGGCCAGGCGGCCGGTGGTGGCGGCGGCCAGCTGGTAGCTGGTGTGGACGCGGTCGGTGGCGGGGTCGGCGGCGGCGGTCAGGGCGTCGGTATAGGTGCCCTTCAGCTTGGACAGCTGGCGCCAGTCCAGCAGGACGCGGGGCAGGGCGTGGGTGTGGGCCAGGTCTTCCAGCACGCTGGCGTCGGTGCCCCATTGGCCCGAGGCGGTCTTCTTGCCGCCGGGCAGGTTAAGCTCGCCGAACAGGATTTCGCCGATCTGGCGGGGGGAGCCGATGTTGAAGGGGCGGCCGGCGATCTCGTGGGCCTGGGCCTCCAGCTCGGCCATGCGCAGGCCGAACTCGCTGGACAGGCGTTTGAGGCGGTCGGGGTCGACGCGGACGCCGGCGGTCTCCATCTCGGCCAGGACGGCGGGCAGGGGGCGTTCCAGGGTCTCATAGACGGTGGACAGGCCCTCGCGCGCCAGCCGGGGCTTGAGGAGGCGCCACAGACGCAGGGTGACGTCGGCGTCTTCGGCGGCGTAGGTGGTGGCGGGTTTCAGGGCGACGTGTCTGAACGACTTCTGGCTCTTGCCCGTTCCGGCCACGCTCTTGAACGGGATGGGCTCATGCCCCAGATGCAGCCGCGCCAGCTCGTCCATCCCATGCCCGTGCAGCCCGCCCTCCAGCACGTATGAGATCAGCATGGTGTCGTCATAGGGCGCCACCCGGATCCCCCGCCGCGCCATGACGGCAAGGTCGTACTTCGCGTTCTGCAGCACCTTCAGAACCGACGGATTTTCCAATAAAACCTTGAGCTTCGCCAAGGCCGTCGCCTTGTCCAGCTGCTGAAGCGGCTCCCGCGCCTCGCCCGGCTCCCCAAACAGCCCGCCCTCGCCCGCCTGGGGCTCATGCTCATGCGTCAGCGGGATGTAGCAGGCCTGGTTCGGTCCCACCGCCAGCGAGACCCCGCACAGCCCGGCATGCGTCGCCGACAGCGACGAGGTTTCTGTATCGAAACCCACCACGCCTGCCTGAGTTGCCCGCGCGATCCAGCGATCCAGCGCCTCTTCGGTCTGTACGCATTCGTAGGCCTCGAGGTCGAAGCTCTGAGCCTCGGCGGGACCTTCCACCACCTGCCCGTAGCGAGGCGTGGCGACGGGGGCGCTCAGGTTCGGCGCGCGCTTGGGCGCAAAGGCCGAAATCTCGCTGGGCCCAGCCTTGCCGTCGCCGACGCGGCGCTGCAGCGACCGGAACTCCATCTTGTCCAGGAAGGCCGACAAGGCCTCGGGATCGGGATCGCGCACGGCGAAATCCTCGATCAACTCGGGCGCCGGGGCGTCGCAGGTCAGGCGGACCAGCTCGCGCGACAGACGAATCTGGTCGGCGAAATTGATCAGGGTCTCGCGGCGCTTGGGCTGTTTGATCTCGCCGGCGCGCGCCAGCAGAGCGTCCAGATCGCCGTATTCGTCCAGCAGCTGGGCCGCCGTCTTGGGGCCGATGCCGGGGGCGCCGGGGACATTATCGACGCTGTCGCCGATCAGGGCCTGAAGATCGACCATCTTTTCGGGGCCGACGCCGAACTTCTCGAACACCTCCGGCTCGGCCAGGCGGCGATCCTTCATCGGATCCCACATGACCACGCCGCCGCCGATCAGCTGCAACAGATCCTTGTCGGAGGACACGATCACCGCCTCGCCGCCGGCCTCGCGCGCCTTGCAGGCATAGGTGGCGATCAGGTCGTCGGCCTCGTAGCCGGCCAGCTCGACGCAGTGGACGCCGAAGGCCGCTGTCGCTTCGCGCACCAGAGGAAACTGCGGAACCAGGTCTTCCGGCGCCGGGGGGCGATGCGCCTTGTACTGGTCGTACAGGGTGTTGCGGAAGGTCTTTTCAGAATGGTCGAAGATGGCGACCAGGTGGGTGGGGCCGTCGGCGCCCTTCATGTCCTTCAACAGCTTCCACAACATGTTGCAGTAGCCCTGGACCGCCCCGACCGGCAGGCCGTCGGACTTTCGCGTCAGCGGCGGCAGGGCGTGGTAGGCGCGGAAAATATAGG
Organism: Brevundimonas sp.; assembly: GCF_030656255.1. Classification (GTDB taxonomy): domain Bacteria; phylum Pseudomonadota; class Alphaproteobacteria; order Caulobacterales; family Caulobacteraceae; genus Brevundimonas. The sequence goes on from NZ_JAUSOE010000161.1 coordinate 6,633, forward strand.
CCGAGGCGTCGATCATCCACAGCCGCAGGGCGGGGCCGTCCTGGGTGAGGGGGCGATCCTGTTCGGGGGCGGTCTCGGAAGCGGCGGCGTCGGTCATGGCCGGAACATAGGCGGCCGAAGCCGCCGCGTCAGCCGTCAGAATTCGGTCCAGCTGGATCCAGGGTCGCGTTGACCCGGCTGGGCCTGCTGCTGACCCCAGGCGACGATCATCAGAACCTTGTGACTGCGGATACGATACTGGCCGATCATCGGCAGGACGGCGCCCAGAGGCGAGCCCGTCTTGGCTTCGTACAGAAAGCCCGAGAACTCGGCGACGCCGACACGGTCGCGATTGCTGTAGACAGACAATTCCGGCAGCGAAACGACGTTCAGGGTCTCATTGATCGGGATACGCATTTCCGGAATACCGACCACGCGCCGCATCTGCTCCAGCGACAGGGCGCCGGATCGAATCTCGAACACGGCGTCGGACTCTTCCTTGTTGCGGGCCAACCGATAGCCGGCGTCGGACAGGGCGGCGCGGATGGCGCTGATGGCGTAGCGCGAGCCCTCGCCCTGGAAATAGGACTCGTCGACGAAGATGGATGACGCCGTGGGCAGGGGAAGGGACAGGCCTTCGACCGCCTTGTCCGACGCGCGCGCCAGCAACAGTTGTTCGGTCGCGGTGCGTCCGGTGTTGCTTTCGGTCGTTGAGGCGCAGCCCGACGCCAGCACGCTCGCGGCCAGCAGAGCCGCCGTCCGGGACAGGGGAAGGCCGCGCATTACCAGACGCCGGTATTGGGCATTGAGGCCCAGGGCTCGGCCGGCGCCAGAGGCTCGCCTTCCTGCAGCAGTTCGATTGAGATCCCGTCCGGCGACCGGACGAAGGCCATGTTGCCGTCGCGCGGCGGGCGATTGATCACCACCCCGCCATCCATCAGCCTTTGGCAGGCGGCGTAGATGTCATCGACCTTATAGGCCAGATGGCCGAAGTTGCGGCCGCCCTGATAGGTTTCCGGATCCCAGTTGAAGGTCAGTTCGACCTCGGGACAGCGTTCCGCCGCCGACTGTTCCAGATTCTTGGGCGCAGCCAGGAAGACAAGGGTGAAGCGGCCCTTCTCGTTCTCGGTGCGGCGCACCTCCTGCAGGCCCAGCAGGTCGCAGTAGAAATGCAGCGAGGCGTCGAGGTCCTGTACGCGGACCATGGTGTGCAGATAGCGCAAGACTACAAGTCTCCATCCGGGGAGGGGCGGTTCAACGCCCCTATAGCCGCCCCATGGCGATACGACGACTCGGTTGACGCCGGGTAAGCGTTTAGTGCGCCTCGGGCGCGCGGGCGGCCGGGCTCAGATATTCGCTCTCGTCGTGCGGATGGGCCGACAGGACGAAGCGGCGGTCGCAGTAGCCGCATTCGATGAAGTCGTCCTCGCCCATGTCCATATAGACCAGCGGATGGCCCAGAGCGCCGCCACCACCGTCGCAGGCGACGCGCTTGGTCGAAACCACGACTTGTTCGGGCGGAGGGATGATCGCGTCGGGATGGCGGGGCGGCATTATTCGGCTCGTATCTTGGCGAGGAGGCGTCGGGCGCATACCTATGCGGCCCGTCCGGCGGCGTCAAACCGCCGCGCGACCCGATTTCTCGATCAAAGCGCCCCGAATGACCGATGCGACGACCCTGCCCGACAACGCCATCGAGGTGCGCGGGCTGAAGAAGACCTACGCCGGCTCCAAGAAGTCGGCGCCCAAGACGGCCCTGCGCGGGGTCGATCTGGTCATTCCGCGTGGTTCGGTGTTCGGGCTTCTGGGGCCGAACGGCGCCGGAAAATCGACCCTGATCAATATCCTGGCCGGCGTGGTCAAGAAGTCGGAGGGCACGGTGACCATCTGGGGCCGCGACATCGACCGCGAGCCTCGCGACGCCGCCGCTGCCCTGGGCGTCGTGCCGCAGGAGATCGTCGCCGACGTCTTCTTCACCCCGCGCGAGTCGCTGGAGGTCCAGGCCGGTTTCTACGGCGTGCCGAAGAATGAACGTCGCTCCGACGAACTGCTGGCGGCCCTGGGCTTGTCGGACAAGGCCAACGCCTATGTCCGCGCCCTGTCCGGCGGGATGAAACGTCGCCTGATGGTGGCCAAGGCCCTGGTTCACAATCCGCCCATCCTGATCCTGGACGAGCCGACGGCGGGGGTGGACGTCGAACTGCGTCGCCAGTTGTGGGCCTATGTTCGCCAGATCAACGCCGAGGGCGTGACCATCGTACTGACCACCCACTATCTGGAAGAGGCGCAGGAGCTCTGCGACACCATCGCCATCGTCAACCGCGGCCAGGTGGTGGCCTGCGAGCCGACGCCGCAACTGCTGCGCCGGCTGGACAGCCGCAATGTGGTAGTCACGCCTGAGACGCCCCAGGCGACGCCCCCGGTGCTGGACGGCTTCCAGGTCACGCCGCGTCCCGGCGGCGCCTTCGCCGTGACCTACAAGAAGGGTCAGTCGTCGGTGGAACAGGTCATCAACGCCGTCCGCGCCGCCGGCGTCACCATCGCCGACATCACCACCGAGGACCCGGACCTGGAAGACGTCTTCCTGGCCCTGACCTATGGCGACGCCAGCCAGGTCGATCCGACGAAGGATTAATCCACGTCCGCCAGGAATTCGAAGATCGCCGCCTTGGCCTCGGCTTCGTCCAGCATCGGCGCGTGGCCGACGCCGGGGACCTCGACATAGGCCATGGCCGGCGCGGCCTTCTTCATCTTCTCCGCGATGGCGGGGCTCAGCAGATCGGACTCCTCGCCCCGCACCAGCAGGGTCGGCTTGGTCTTCGCCAGACGCCGGAACATAGGCCAGAGGTTCGGGACCAGGGCCTTGGCCCCCGCCGCCCGGATCGGAACCGAGATGTCCGGGTCATAGTCCAGCCCGATCTCCCCATCCGGCTGCTGACGGAAGATTCGCCGCGCGAACCCGTCCCAGTCGGCATTGGAATAGTGGGGAAAGGCGAGCCCGTTGATCCGCCTCGCATAGGCCGCCGCATCGGCCCATGAGCCGATCTCGACGGGCTGGCCGCTGTAGGAGGCGATGCGCGCCAGGCCTTCGGGCGCCACCTCGGGACCGATGTCGTTCAGTATGGCGGCGACCACCGCCCGGGGCTTCAACGCCGTCAGGGCCATGGTGATCAGCCCGCCCATCGAGGTGCCGACGAAGACGGCGCGGTCGATCGCCGCCTGCTCCATCAGGGCCAAGATGTCCTTGGCATAGACATCGGGCCGATAGGTCATCGGATCCGGCGCGCGATCCGACAGGCCGCGTCCGCGCACATCGACGGCGAGGACGCGCCGCCCGCTCTGGGCCAGCAGGGGGGCGATGACCTCGAAGTCGGCGCTGTTGCGCGTCAGGCCATGGATGGCGATGACGGGGGGCCGGGCCACGCCGGGACCGGGCGCATAGTCGCGCGCGAACAGGTCCAGCCCGTCCGGGGATTTCCAGCGACGTTCGACATAGGGAGCGACCAAGGCCACGGCGATCTCCTTCAATCCAAGACGGACAGAGTAATTCACCGCGCGAGGAAATGCGATGGCGTCAGGCGCCGATCAGTTCGCGCACGAAGACGTCGAGATCGCCGCCCTGGAACAGGAAGCCCGACACGCCCGCCCGCTGCGCCGCCTCGATGTCGCGCGGCTGGTCGCCGATCATGAAGGACTTCGCCGGATCGATGTCGTGATCGGCGATGGCCCGCAGCAGCATGCCGGGATTGGGCTTCCGGTCAGGATGGTCGGGATGGCGATAGCGTTCGTCGCGCGCCTCCGGATGGAAGGGGCAGGCGTAAACCGCCCCGATCACCGCCCCATCCTGGGCCAGGCGTTTGACCAGCAAGGCGTTGAAGCCGTTCATCTGGTCCTCGTCGAACATCCCGCGCGCCACGCCCGACTGATTGGTGACGATCACCGCCAGATAGCCCAGCCGGTTCAACCGCCGCACCGCCGCCGTCGCGCCC